>CAYSOK010000151.1:0-3945 GCA_964432645.1 uncultured Bacteroidaceae bacterium
ACCGTCGTCTCCACGGTCTTTTGGCGCAACGCATACCAGTCGGTATCCGCACGATAGGTACGTTCCAACTCCGCAAACTGCACCGGTGGGTGGTTGGCATTGAAGCGGTTCATCCACACATCCAACTTGGAACGCAGCGTCATCGTCTCCTGCTCCTGCCACTGCTGTTGCTGCAGCAGAGTGGTGCTCTGTCCCAACGTCTGCAACAGATACTCGTTGGCATTGTCATACGCACTGCGACACTTGACACGTTCGCGCGCCAACTGATCCTTGACCTCCGTGAGCTCCCGGAGGTGCGTCTTAGGATCCTTCTCACCCATAATCTCGGCATACGTCTCCTTTTTATTATTAAGGAAGAAGTTGAGCTTACTCTTAGCATCCTCCTGACGAACGATATTCTGCTCAATCAACTCCTTCTGCGAAGCAATCCCCTTGAGCTGCGCATCCAGTCCCGCCAGTTCCACATCGAGCTTCTGAATCTGCTCGATAAGCTTGTACCACTGCGTAGACTTCTCCTGCATGTTCATGCGGAACACCTCACTGTTTTCCACCCATTCCGTGTGCCAGTTGGCCAGCGTCATGTCGTGTTCCAGGTCGCCGTAGAGCTTGGAGTACTCATCGTTCATCTTCGCCAGACGCACCTTTTCCTCTTCCACCAAGCCCGAATACACCTGGCACGCCGTGTTCAACTCGTTCAGTCCCACACGGTTCTCATCGCGCTTCGCCTCCAGCGTAGCAATCTGTTCGTTTAATTGATTTATGTTGTTCTGATGAAACGTGAAGTTCTCCATATTCTTATGCGCCTCCTCCGCCTGGCGGATGGTGTTGTCCTGCAACTGATGCAGCATGATGGAACGAGCATCGCGGTTCACAGACTCCGAACAATCCTCGAACGCCTCGCCCAGGAAACCGAAGTCCTTCCACTGCTCCTTATCCTCCGCCAGTTGCTCCCTGGCATTCTTTAGAGCCAACTCCAACTGTTCTATAACGCCCTGCTCGTGAGCATGTTCCACCTCACTCTCAAAGAGCATCTTCTCCTTCTGTTTCAGCAGCAACTGCCCCTCCTCATAGTCACGTCCCAGCGCCTTCTGTAGCACCCCCAGCGCCTGTTCCGTCTCCGAGTGATACGGATGATGCGTGGCACCACACACCGAACAACTGCATCCCTCGCGCAAGTCCTGACGCAAGAGCGACACATCCTGACTCTTACTCAGCGTGTAAGCATACTTCTGCTGCTCACAATTCTCCCGCATGGGACCTATGATGCGGCGCATCTGTTCTATGTTCTGCTCCTCGGTTTGATAGTGCAGACGCGTGCGATTCAACTCCTGAGTCTTGTTCTCCACGAAGTCGTAGCAACGGCAGATACGCGCCCATACAAACGATGCACGACGCAGCAAATTCTGCTGCAACGCCAAGTCGAACGCACGCTTCTGTATGCGATTCAACTCCTGCCCGTGAATCGCCTCCTTATGTATAAACAACTTCTGCGTCAGATTCGAAAGTTCGCTCTTCATATCCTGATCCTTTCGGAACAAGTTGTTGAGAGCCACATTGTTCACCTCGTATTCACGCTGCTTCCGGTCATACTCCGCCTGTGCCGCCTCCACCTGTCGGCGCAACACCGCCAGGCGGTTCAATTTCACCTGTAGCATAGGAACATTCTCCAGCACATAGCGATGGGGGAGAAGCACTTGCTGTTCCTGCGTCGCCTGCTCCCTTCTGTGCTGTGTATCAATGCGTTGTCGTTCCACCTCCTCCTGCTCCTTCAGCACCGTCTTGCGGTCGTCCTCCAGTCGCGCCAAGTTCTCCGAGAGCGCCTCTATACGCAACTCACACGTATTGATCTCGCCCAACAACTCCAACCCCTCGTTCATGCGCTGTTGCACGGCACGAATCTCCAAGTCGGTCGTCGCCTCCATCTTCTCCTTATCCAGATACTCGTTGCGCAGTTGCGTCACCGTCTCCTGCAGTTCCAGAGCCAACTTGTGTTTCGCCCCCTGTTCCTGCTGCGTCTGCGTCAGCGTATCCGTCATAATCAGAATCTTCTGAAACAACCCATGAACCTTCTCGAATTGGTCGAATCGGTCCACCGCCTGTCGGTCCGACTCCTGTTTGGTGTACTCCTGCAGCACCTTGCACTTCTCCGCCGTGGTACGCTCCACCAGTGCAATCAACTGGTCATATCGGTCGAACCACTGCAATCGGCTGTGCGTATCCTCCATCTCCTTCTCCACGCTCGCCAGCTTAGTCCCCAGCAGTTGTTGCATCTCCCGGATATGCTTCAAGCTCGCCTCCGTGAGCACCTCCTGCTTGGTACGTTGCAGTGTAAATTCCGCCTTAGCCAGTTTGCGAAAGAGCGCCTCCATCTCCGGAGACATCGTAGTGCCCGTACGCTCCTCAAATTTCTCCTTAGCTATCTCGTCAACCGTCATTTCCTCCGTTTCCGGAGCCTTTTTGCGGTCGTTTTTATCTTGTTTCCAGAATAATTTCATTACTATATAGTGTTTATGTCGCAAAGTTACGCAATTTTTTGCTATCTTTGCGCTCAAATTCAGTAAAAATATACAACTATGGCAACAAAACCGAGTATACCGAAGGGTACGAGAGACTTTTCGGCCGTCGAAATGGCGAAGCGAAATTACATCTTTGACACCATTCGTTCCGTTTACGCACTCTACGGATTTTCCCAGATAGAGACCCCCGCTATGGAGAACCTCTCCACACTGATGGGTAAGTACGGCGAGGAGGGTGATAAACTTCTTTTCAAGATATTGAATTCCGGCAATTACATGAGCGGCGTCACACCGGAGGATTTGGCCGATGTGCAGCCCCTCAAGCTGGCAGCCCGCATCTGTGAGAAGGGACTGCGTTACGATCTCACCGTGCCCTTTGCGCGCTATGTAGTGCAGCACCGCGATGAGCTCACCTTGCCGTTCAAGCGTTATCAGATACAGCCCGTGTGGCGTGCCGACCGTCCGCAGAAGGGTCGTTATCGTGAGTTTTATCAGTGCGACGCCGATATTGTAGGCAGTGACTCCTTATTAAATGAGGTAGAGTTGATGCAGATTGTCGACACCGTATTCTCTCGTTTCGGCATTCGTGTAGCGATTAAGATCAACAACCGTAAGATACTCTCCGGCATAGCCGAGTTGATAGGCGAGGCAGATAAGATAGTAGACATCACGGTAGCGATTGACAAGTTGGACAAGATAGGCCTGGACAATGTGAACAAGGAGTTGGCAGAGTGTGGCATTTCGGCAGCAGCCATAGAGCAGTTGCAGCCCATCATCTCTCTCACGGGTAGCAATGCAGAGAAGCTCGATAAGATGAGTGAAGTATTGTCATCCAGCGAGATAGGTTTGAAGGGTGTAGAAGAATGTCGTTTTGTGCTCAACACATTAGAGACATTAGGAATAAAGAATCAAGTAGATTTAGACCTCACGTTGGCACGCGGTTTGAACTACTACACAGGATGT
The DNA here is from genome assembly GCA_964432645.1 of uncultured Bacteroidaceae bacterium. Classification (GTDB taxonomy): domain Bacteria; phylum Bacteroidota; class Bacteroidia; order Bacteroidales; family Bacteroidaceae; genus CAZUTW01. The sequence goes on from CAYSOK010000151.1 coordinate 3,480, forward strand.
ATATTCGAAGTGAAGGCACTAGATGTACAGATAGGAAGCATCACCGGAGGAGGACGTTACGACAATCTCACAGGCATTTTCGGTATGCCGGGACTGAGTGGTGTAGGTATTTCGTTTGGTGCCGACCGCATTTTTGATGTATTGAATCAGTTGGATTTGTATCCCAAGGACAGTGTACAAGGCACACGTTTGCTATTTGTAACCTTTGGAGACAAGGAAGCTGCGTTCAGCATGCAGTTACTTCGTGAGGTACGTGCATCAGGTATTCGCAGTGAGATATATCCGGATGCGGGTGCCAAGATGAAGAAGCAGATGGGTTATGCCAATGCCAAGGAGATACCGTTTGTTGCCATTGTAGGTGAGAACGAGGTCAACGAAGGTAAGGTGATGTTGAAGAACATGACGACAGGTGAGCAGTCTTTGCTTTCCGTAGCGGAGGTGATTGCAGCTGTACAAGCGTAAATTA
>CAYSOK010000152.1:0-3938 GCA_964432645.1 uncultured Bacteroidaceae bacterium
TCGATTTATGTGGCAAATTTAGAGAAAAAGTACGATAAAAACGAATTATAACGCAGATAATTTTCATCAAACAACGATAATATCGTAATTTTGCATCGTAGAACTGACAAAAATAGATTTTAAAAATGGAAATATCCATCAATAATCGCGTGGAGAAGCTCCGCGCTTACATGAGAGAGCATCATCTGGATGCGTTTATTATTCCGAGTACCGACCCGCATGCGGGGGAGTATGTTCCGGAGCATTGGGAGTCTCGAACTTGGATATCCGGGTTTGATGGTTCGGCGGGTACGGCGGTGGTTACCCTCACGCAGGCTGCCTTGTGGACGGATTCTCGTTATTTCTTGGCTGCGGAGCAGGAACTCAAGGGTACTTGCTTCATTCTGATGCGTGATAAGTTGGTAGAGACGCCGACGATTACCGAGTGGTTGGGACAGATTCTTCCTGTGGGAGCTACGGTGGGTATCGACGGTAGTGTCAATACGACGGTGTCTGTTGAGGAGACGAAGGCACAGTTGGAGCGTCATCATCTGAAATTGAATACGGAGTACGATCCTTTTGAGGTGGTTTGGGAAGGTCGTCCGGCGATTCCGGAGAATCCGGTTCACATCCATCCGTTGAAGTATGCGGGCGAACCTACTCACGAGAAGTTGGCACGCATTCGCAAGCGTTTGGCGGAGGAGCCTTGTGCGGGTATTATTGTAAATCGTTTGGATGATATCGCTTGGTTGACAAACATGCGTGGTACGGATGTGTACCAGAGTCCGATGTTTGTTAGCTACATGCTGATTACACCTGCGGAAGCTACCCTATATATAAATAAGGTGAAGATTACGGAGGAGATTGTGGAATATCTGAAAGGCGAGGGTATCGGCGTAAAGAATTACGAGGATATTGTAACCGATTTGCAGCACTACAGTCTGCCGGAGTTGTGGGTGGATCCGTTGACCAATTATACGCTTATTCATGCTATTCCGTCTACTTGCAAGGTGATTTTACAGGATTCTCCGGTGTCTGTCATGAAGTGTATCAAGACACAGGCGGAGATTGACGGTTATCACAATTGTATGATTCGCGACGGTGTGGCGTTGGTACGCTTCCAGAAATGGCTCTATTCTGCCGTGCAGAAGGGTGGCGAGAGTGAATACTCTGCAGATATGGTACTTACGGGTTTCCGTGCGGAGCAGGATTTGTTCATGGAAAAGAGTTTTGATACCATTGCGGGATACGGTCCTCACGGTGCGATTGTTCACTATCGTACCACGAAGGAGTCTTCTATCCCATTGGAACCGAAGGGACTTTTCTTGGTGGATTCCGGTGGTCACTATTTGGACGGAACGACCGATGTAACACGTACGTATGCGTTGGGTCCGTTGACCGATGAGGAGCGTAAGGACTACACGTTGGGACTGAAGGGAACGATTCGTTTGAGCATGGTGAAATTCCCGGAGGGAAGCAGCGGTACGCAGTTGGATGCGTTTGCGCGTTATGCCATGTGGCAAGAGGGCATCAACTACCTGCATGGCACGGGACACGGTGTTGGCTCTTACTTGAGTGTACACGAGGGTCCTCACCAGTTCCGTATGAATTATATGCCTACGCCATTGGTGCGTGACATGACCATTACCATTGAACCGGCTATCTACAAGGCCGGACGTCACGGAGTTCGCATCGAGAACACCAACCTTTTGGTTCACTATAAGGATGGTGAGTACGGTCCTTTCCTGGAGATAGAGCCGTTGACGCTTTGTCCAATTGACACTACGCCGATTATCCGTGAGATGATGGCGGAGGATGAGATTGCTTGGTTGAACAGTTATCATAAATTGGTGTACGACAAGTTGGCTCCGCATCTCAACGAAGAGGAGCGTGCTTACTTGGAGGAGGTGACACAACCGTTAAAGTAAAAAGATATGGCACTTATTAAAACCGTTCAGGGCAAGACCCCGCAGTTTGGCAAGGATTGTTATCTTGCCGAGAACGCCACGGTGGTGGGCGAAGTCACTATGGGTGACCAGTGTACGGTGTGGTTCAATGCAGTGATTCGTGGAGATGTTCACTACATCCACATCGGGAATCGTGTAAACATACAGGATGGTAGTTGTCTACATACCTTATATAAAAAGGCTGCGATTGAGATAGGCGATGATGTAACGATTGGTCACAACGTTACGTTACACGGATGCACCGTCAAATCGGGTGCGCTCATTGGTATGGGGGCAACCGTACTGGATGATGCGGTGATAGGCGAAGGCGCCATTGTGGCTGCCGGGGCGTTGGTATTGAAGAATACGGTGGTCGGTCCCGGTGAGTTGTGGGGCGGCGTACCTGCCAAGTTCATCAAGAAGGTGGATCCGGAGCAAAGCAAAGAATTGAATCAAGGCATTGCAAAACACTATATTATGTATGCCGATTGGTATAAGGAGGATGCGAAATGAGGTGGAAACAGTATGTGCTCCTCTTTACCCTCCTTGTAGGATATCGTACAAGTGCTTCGGCACAGATTAACGAGCTGGAACGAGCCACTCCCGAATCTCAGGGAGTGGCTTCGGCTTCGGTAACGAACTTCTTTACTCAATTGTTGGCGTTTCCGAATACGGAGATTCACAGTGTGATGGTGTTGCGCCATGGCAAGGTGATTGGTGAGATGTTCCCCAAGCCGTTTGCGGCGGAGTATTCACACACGTTGTATTCGGCGTCGAAGACGTTTGTAGCGGCGGCTATCGGTTTGGCAATTCAGGAGAATCGTCTGCGCCTGACCGACCGCGTGGCTACCTTCTTCCCGGACGAACTTCCGTCCAATATCAGCAGCAACTTGGCGAACATGACGGTACGAGACTTGTTGACCATGCAGTCGGGCATCACGCCGGATTGGACGATGCGCAACAATCGTAAGGATTGGATTACGGGTTGGTTGTCCAAGTCGGTGAGTACGCCGGGCAAGAAGTTTGCCTACGATTCCATGTCTACTTACTTACTTTCCGCCATTCTACAAAAGGAGACAGGGAAGTCTACCCTGGAGTATCTCAAGGAGAAACTTTTCAACAAGATGAACATCACCAAGGTGAATTGGGAGGAGAGTCCGGAGGGCTACAACACCGGTGGTTGGGGGCTGTACCTACAGAGTGAGTCACTCGCTAAGTTCGGTCAGTTGTTGCTCAACAACGGTGTGTGGAACAGTGAACAACTCCTGCCTGCCGATTGGGTGAATGAGATGAGTAAGCAGCAGTTGGCAAATAGCTCTACTTCATACGGTTATCAGATGTGGATAGACGAGACCAACCATTGGTCGCGTGCCGATGGTGCACTGGGTCAATACATCATAGTGATGCCGGAATCGGATATGGTGGTGGTGATTACGCAGTGTTGCATGGGTAAGTCGACGGATGAGCGTGACCTTATCCGCACGTATCTGCTCCAGGATATTCAAGACACTCCGCTCGAGGAGAACGAGAAGGCGTACAAGCAACTCACCAAGAAATCTACAAACAGTTCGCTCGACTACGTGGAGGGTAAGATTACGGCGGTCAATGTGACGGCGCTCCAGAAGAAGGAGATTACGTTGGCGAAGAACAATTTGGATTGGAAATCGCTGAAGTTTGAATTCTTGAACGGAGAACTCAACATGCTTATAACCAAGACGGACGGTACCAAGTATACGGTAAACGCGGGGTTCAAGGATTGGAAGACGATTAAGACGAATGTGACTCCCCCCTACTCTATCGGTGCTATCGACCGTTTCAAGGGCATCCGCAAGGAGTTCGTGGTGTCAGCATGTTATGCGTGGAAGGATAAGAACACGTTGGGGATGCGTATACATTATGCCAACTGGGTCACCTCGGTTCGACTGCTTTTCACGCTTGACGAGAAGAAGAATGTAACGCTCCATATCAAGGAGAATTACATGGATAAGTCGACAAAAATCAGTTGTAAGATTG
>CAYSOK010000153.1:0-3925 GCA_964432645.1 uncultured Bacteroidaceae bacterium
CCGGTTCGTGGTACATGCCGAATGGATGAATGTATCGTGGATGGCTCGCTCGTAGTTGTTTTCACAAATCCGAAACTTGAAAATATAACCTTCCTTCATAAAAAATGTATCTAAAAACAACGATGTATTACTTTTTTTTATTAACTTTGCCCACGCAATGTTACAAATCTGATACAAGATGGAAGCAAAAGATAAAAACTACTTTTTCGCCGTAGACCTGGGCGCTACAAGCGGACGAACCATCCTCGGCGAAATGGCAAACGGAAAGGTGACACTCACCGAACGATCACGCTTTGCCAACCCAATCATAGAGATGAACGGACACTTCTTCTGGGACATCTTCGCACTCTACGAGGAAATCATCAAGAGTCTGAAACAAGTCGCAAAAGACGGCATCCACATCAACAGCATCGGAATCGATACCTGGGGCGTCGACTTTGTGTGCGTGGGACGGGACGGTCAACTCCTTGGCAATCCCTATAGCTACCGCGACCCACACACCGAGGGTATCATGGAGGAACTCTTCCAACGTATGCCACGCAAGGATATCTATGGAAAAACCGGCATCCAATTCATGAACTTCAACACCCTCTTCCAACTGGAAGCGCTCCGCAAAAACGGGTCTTCACAGTTGGCGGCAGCCGATAAGATTCTGTTCGTGCCCGATGCCTTGAGCTATCTCCTCACGGGAGAAAAAGTGTGCGAATACACCATCCTCTCTACCGGACAGTTGCTGAACCCCAAAACGGGTAAGATTGACCCGGAATTGCTCGCTCTCGTGGGACTCACGGAAGAGCAGTTCGGAAGACCCATCCAACCCTCTCAGGTAATCGGCACTCTTACCCCCGAGGTACAGAAGATGACGGGACTGGGAGCCATCCCCGTGGTGGCGGTGGCAGGACACGATACGGCCAGTGCCGTAGCTGCCGTACCCGCTAAGGATGAGCACTTTGCCTACCTGAGTAGCGGCACGTGGAGTCTGATGGGTATTGAGACTCGCGAGGCCATCATCTCCGAGGAGAGCTTCGCTGCCAACTTCACCAACGAGGGGGGCATAGAGGGCACCACCCGATTCCTGAAAAACATCTGTGGCATGTGGCTGCTGGAGCGTTGCCGCCGGGAGTGGGACGCACCGGACGACTACAAGGAACTGACCCGCGCAGCCGAGGAGGTGGAACCCTTCCGCAGCATCATCTACCCCGACGACCCGATGTTTGCGGCGCCGGCACACATGATTGAGGCGATTCAAACCTATTGCCAACAGACGGGACAACCCGTGCCAAAGACCTACGGCGAAATCACCCGTTGCATCTTTGACTCTCTGGCACTGCGCTATAGAGAGGTGTTCGAGATACTCAAGGCGATGGCGCCCATGCGCATAGACACCTTACATATAATAGGCGGAGGATGTCGCAACAACTATCTAAACCAACTGACGGCCAATGCCACCAAGAGTCCGGTGGTGTGCGGTCCGGTGGAGGGTACGGCTCTAGGCAACATCATGCTGCAGGCCAAGGCGATAGGCAGCGTGAAGGACATCTTCGAGATGCGCCGGGTAATCGCCGACAGCATCGACCTGAAGAGCTTCCAACCCACCGACGAAGCGCTCTGGAACGCAGGATATGAGAAGTATAAAAAGATAACTAACATAAAGAACTAACCAATGAAAGAATCAACCATTCAACAGGCTTACGAGATAGCCAAAGAAAGATATGCCGCTATTGGCATAGACACGGAGAAAGCATTAAAGGCGTTGCAAGATATTCATCTCTCCCTGCACTGCTGGCAGGCAGACGATGTGCAGGGTTTTGAGTCCGGCGGTTCGCTGACGGGCGGTATCCAGGCTACGGGTAACTATCCGGGCAAGGCGCGCAATATCGATGAGTTGCGTGCGGATGTGAAGAAGGCTGCCAGCCTTATTCCGGGTAAACATCGCTTGAACTTGCACGAGATTTACGGCGACTTCAAGGGGGTGTTCGTGGATCGTGATCAGGTGGAGCCGAAGCATTTCCAGAGTTGGATAGACTGGGCGAAGGAGAACGATATGAAGTTGGATTTCAACTCCACGTCCTTCTCTCACCCGAAGAGTGGCGACTTGTCTCTCTCCAACCCGAACAAGGAGATTCGTGACTTCTGGATTGAGCATACCAAGCGTTGCCGTGCGGTGGCAGAGGAGATGGGTAAGGCTCAGGGCGACCCGTGTATCATGAACCTGTGGGTACACGACGGTCAGAAGGAGCAGACGGTGAATCGTCTGTTGTACAGAGAGTTGTTGAAGGACTCTCTTGACCAAATCTTCGCTACGGAGTACAAGAACATGAAGGACTGCATAGAGAGTAAGGTGTTCGGTATCGGACTGGAGTCTTACACGGTGGGTTCCAACGATTTCTATATAGGCTACGGTGCGAGCCACGGCAAGATGGTGACACTGGATACGGGTCACTTCCATCCGACGGAGGTGGTTGCGGACAAGATTTCTTCTCTGTTGCTCTTCACTCCGGAGATTATGTTGCACGTATCTCGTCCGGTCCGCTGGGATTCCGACCACGTAACCATCATGAACGACGATACTCTGGAGTTGGCTAAGGAGGTGGTTCGCAGCAATGCGCTCAACCGTGTACACATCGGTTTGGACTATTTCGATGCAAGCATCAACCGTATCGGTGCTTATGTGATTGGTTCTCGTGCCACTCAGAAGTGCTTCTTGCAGGCATTGCTCGAGCCTACGGAGAAGTTGCGTGAGTATGAGGTGAGCAACCGTGGTTTCCAGAAGCTGGCGCTGATGGAGGAGTGCAAGTCTCTGCCGTTCGGCGCGGTTTGGGATATGTTCTGCCTGCGCAACAATGTGCCTGTGGGTGAGACATTTATCGAGAATATCGAGCAGTACGAAGCTGAGGTTACTTCAAAAAGATAATTAGGCTATGGCTATTATAATAGGTCTTCTTATTATTGCCATAGGTGCGCTGTGCCAGAGCAGTAGCTATGTGCCCATCAACAAGATTAAGTCTTGGAGTTGGGAGAGCTACTGGCTGGTGCAGTCCATCTTCGCCTTCTTGCTCTTCCCGTTGGTAGGGGCGAGTTTGGCGGTGCCGGAGGGCGGGTCGCTGTGCGACTTGTTTTCTTCGCACTCCGAGGAGGTGCTGCTGACGTTTGTCTGCGGTATTCTGTGGGGTGTTGGAGGATTGTCTATGGGTCTATCCATGAGATATTTGGGTGTGGCTCTGGGACAGTCCATCGCCTTGGGTACGTGTGCGGCACTGGGTACGATTCTGGCGCCGTTGTTGCTGGGGCAGTTTGAACAGTTGAACGGTCCGTTGATGGCGGGCGTGATTGCTACGTTGGTGGGTATCGGCGTGATTGGCAAGGCGGGTATGATGAAGAACAAGCAACTGAACCAAGGGGGCGAAGATTCCGGGAACGGTGTCAAGGAGTTCAACTTGGCGAAGGGTATTGTGGTGGCGCTGTTGTGTGGTGTCACGAGTGCTTGCTTCAACCTGGGACTGGAATTGGGTAAGAACATCTGCTATACGAATACGGCGGATATTTTCCGTACGCTTCCGGCGACGTTGATTATCACGTCGGGTGGTTTCTTGACCAATCTTGCGTATTGTTTGTATCAGAACCACACGAATCGTACGTGGGGGGATTACGGTAAGAAGGAGTTGTACATCAACAATATAGTGTTCTGTGCATTGGCGGGCATTTTGTGGTACAGTCAGTTCTTTGGATTGAGTCTGGGCAAGTCTTTCTTGCAGGATTCTGCCACGCTGCTCACCTTCTCGTGGTGCATCCTCATGGCGTGCAATGTGGTTTTCTCCAATTTGTGGGGCATCGTATTGAAGGAGTGGAAGGGTTGTAAACAGAATACCATCGTAACATTGGTGGTAGGATTGTTCATCTTGATTCTCTCCACCTTCCTGCCGGA
>CAYSOK010000154.1:0-3866 GCA_964432645.1 uncultured Bacteroidaceae bacterium
GTCCCTACACTGTGGATGGCTCTCTCGTAGTTGTTTATACAAATCCGAAACTTGAATATATAATATAATGTATCCCCCCAACCCCCATCAATCTTTTTCAAAAAAAGTTCCTTCCGCTTGTGAATATCCCTGAAAAGTTGTACCTTTGCACCCGGTCTTCAAAATGGAGACTAAGGGGTGCTGTGCAGAGCGCATGGCTGAGAACATACCCACATTACCTGATACGGATAATGCCGATACAGGGACGGTACTCCTTTTTTAAGAACTATAAGAAAAAGTCAGATGAGAAAATCAGGACTAATCGCTACAACACTCGTGTGTGTAGTCCCCCTCTATGCTGTCGAACCCATCGACAGCCTGTTACAAACCATTGAACTGCAAAACGTGGAAGTCGTCTCCACACGCGCCGGCAAACATACACCGGTAGCATACACCGAGATCGACAAAAAAACACTCGCGCAGCTCAACTACGGTCAAGACATCCCACAACTCCTATCCCTAACCCCCTCCGTCACAGTAACCAGCGATGCAGGCAACGGCATAGGATACACCTCCATCCGCGTGCGCGGTATCGACCCCTCACGCATCAACATCACCGCCAACGGCATACCTATGAACGATGCCGAATCAGCACAAGTCTACTTCGTGAACATGGGCGACTTCGCCTCCAGTCTGCAAAGCATGCAAGTGCAGCGCGGCGTGGGAACATCTACCAACGGATCGGGAGCCTTCGGAGCATCCATCAACATGCAAACCGAACCCGTGGGACTCACCCCCTATGTAGGCGTGGACATGAGCGCCGGCAGCTACTACTCCAACAAAGAAACCCTCCGCTTCGGCACCGGACTCCTGGGCGGACACTGGGGACTGCAAGGACGACTCTCACACATAGGCTCACACGGTTATCTCGAGAGAGCACACACACAACTCTATTCCTACTTCGCACAAGCAGGATACTTCTCCGACAATACCATAGTGAAGTTCCTGACCTTCAACGGCAGCGAAGAAACCTATCACGCCTGGAACTACGCCTCCAAGTACGAGCAAAGTCTCTACGGACGACGCTACAACTCCTGCGGCGAATACTACGACGAAGAGGGCAACACCCACTACTACAAGAATCAAACCGACAACTATCATCAGCAAAACTATCAGTTGATTTGGGATCAATACCTCACCAACTACTGGAGTCTCAGCACCGCCCTTCATTACACCAAAGGCCACGGATATTACGAGGAATATAAGGTAAACAAGAATTACGTAGACTACGGACTGAGCGACACCAAGCTCAAGTCCGACCTGATACGACAAAAGAAGATGGACAACGACTTCTACGGCATCGTAGCATCCGCCAACTTCAACAATCGCAACAACTTAAAAGCCACCCTTGGCGGCGGATGGAACAAATACGACGGTCAACACTTCGGTCTCGTCACCTGGGCAAAGAACGCCCCCCGCGAACTCACCTCCGCATGGAAATATTATGACAACACCGCCTGGAAGACCGACTTCAACCTCTACGGCAAAGCCGAGTGGGAATTCGTGCGCGGACTCAACGCCTACGCCGATGTGCAATACCGCCACGTGGGCTATCGCCTGGAAGACCCCGCCGACTGGTGGACCGGGACAGACAAAGCCGAAGGACTCTGGGGACACGACGACTTCGACTTCCTTAACCCCAAAGTAGGCCTTAACTATCAAATCGACAAGAAACAGCGCCTCTACGTCTCCTACGCTCTCTCCCACAAAGAGCCCACTCGCAACGACTATCAAGACAACTACACCAACCACCTGAACGCAGAACGACTGCAAGACGTGGAACTGGGATACAAGTTTGAGTCCCCCCGCTTCAGCGCAGGCGTGAACCTCTATTACATGTACTACAACCACCAGTACGTGCTCACCGGAGAACTCAACGAAATCGGCGAGATGATTGCCAGCAACGACAACAGCGGAAGCAGCTACCGTTCCGGCATAGAACTGGAAGCCGCCTACAAACCCGTGAAATGGTTCCGCTGGGACGCCAACCTGACCCTCTCACGCAACCGTAACAAAAACTGGACCGTGACTCTCGACAACGTGGAGGAAAACGACGGACTCTACAACCTAGGCTCCACCCACACCTCCTTCTCCCCCGATGCCATCTTCAACAACATCTTCACCTTCACACTGGGCGGTTTCACAGCCAGCGTACAAAGCCAGTACGTAGGCGAGCAATACATGACCAACACCAACGCCAAGTACTATGTGAACTACAAGGAAGACGGAACCCGGGAAAGCGAAGTCAGCATGATGCTCGACGACTTCTTCACCACCAACCTCAACCTCTCTTACACCTTTGACCGAGAGGCCCGTAGCGGTCGTTGGTTGCGCCGTCTCGGCATGAAGTCCGCCACCCTGGGCGTCACCCTCTACAACCTCTTCGACACCCGCTACGACACCAACGGATGGGCAGCACCCTGGGGCTATCGACGCACGCAAGACGGCCGAGTGGAAGCCTACTGCGAAGGCGACCTCTACGAAGCCGGTTTTGCCCCCGCCGCCCCCTTCAACTGGATGGCACACATCTCTCTAAATTTTTAACAAACAAGAATGGAGAATACACTGATAGAATGGTTCACCGAACACGGACTGGACCTAGTGACCACGATACTCGGGCTGCTATACATAGCGCTCGAGTATCGTGCGCATATCGCCCTATGGATAGTAGGCATCATCATGCCCGCCCTCGACGTGGTACTTTATTGGAAATACGGTCTTTACGGCGATGCCGGCATGTCCGCCTATTACACCCTCGCCGCCCTCTACGGATGGTTGGTGTGGAAGTTTGGCAAGAGTCGGAAGACGCAGCAAGAGATCACCATCTCGCACATGCCCCTGCGCCTTTACCTCCCCGTTCTGGGATGTTTTCTTGCGGCATGGGGCGCCACCTATTGGGTGCTCGTGGAGTACACCAACTCCTCCGTCCCCGTGCTCGACGCCTTCACCAATGCCCTTGGTTTCGTAGGGCTCTGGGCGCTGGCACGTAAGTACGTAGAACAGTGGGTGTTTTGGATTATTGTAGACGCCATAGCCGCATACCTCTACGTCATAAAAGGCATCCCCTTCAAGGCAGGTCTCTACATGCTCTACGTGGTGGTAGCCATAGCCGGACTGCGCAAATGGATGCAAATGATGAAAGAGGAAAAACAGCAATAATAGGATGGAAGAAAAGATATTGAAAATGTTGGGAGGATGTGCTCCCTTTGACGCCGTGATACTGGCCAACGGGGACTATCCGAGTCATGAGATACCGTTGGCAGTGCTCACATCGGCGCAGCGATTGGTGTGTTGTGACGGAGCCGTGCATGCCCTGATGGAGAAGGGCATGTCGATAGAGGCTGTAGTAGGCGACGGTGATTCCCTTTCGAGCGAAGACCGTGCGCGTCTGGGGAGCATGTTTCACCGCATAGAGGAGCAGGCCTACAACGATTTAACCAAGGCCACGCGTTATTTGGTGAAGCACGGATGTGGTCCCCGCATCGCCTATTTGGGTGCCACGGGAAAGCGTGAGGATCACACCTTGGGGAACATCTCGTTGATGTCGTATTATGCCCGGGAGATGGGTTTGGAACCGACGTTGATTACCGACCACGGATATTTTGTGGTGGGTCATGGTGAGGAGTTTTTTGCCACGACTCCCGGTCAGCAAGTGAGCATTTTCAATATAGATTGCAAGCGTTTGGTGGGGGAGGGCATGCGTTGGGATGCATTCCCCTACGAGATGCCGTGGCAGGGCACTCTCAACGAAGCGTTGGGAGAGCAGATAGTGTTGCATGGCGATGCTTATTATATGGTATTTCGGAATTTTATGTCCTGATTTTTAA
>CAYSOK010000155.1:0-3835 GCA_964432645.1 uncultured Bacteroidaceae bacterium
AACGAACGTGAGTTGCAACCCTACTTCATCTCCGAAGAAGATATCAAGACCTACGAACGCGAGGTGATTCCCTACTGGCAGGGACGTACCCAGCGCGAGCGCATCTTCAACCATGTGTCTCCCGAGTGGAAGAAAGCCTACGAATCCGGCGTCTTCACCGAGTTTATGGAGCAACGTGCAGCCGGACATACGGCCATGGACGGTAAGATGTATCGCCGTGGTTTGCTGGAGGTGAAGGAGTTGATTAAGAAACAGTTGGAAGCACTCGACTTCATCAACGACCCCGAAGCTACCGACCGCATGGAGGAGTTGCAGGCGATGGACATCAGTTGCGATGCCGCCATCCTCTTTGCCAACCGCCATGCCGACCTGGCAGAGAAAATGGCTGCCGGGGAGAGCGATGCGCAGCGCAAGGCGGAATTGCTCCGAATCGCCGAGGTTTGTCGCCGTGTGCCGGCGTATGCCCCCCGCAATCTGTGGGAAGCCATCCAGACCTACTGGTTTGTTCACCTGGGTACCGTCACCGAGTTGAACGGTTGGGACTGCATGAACCCCGGACACATAGACCAACACCTCTATCCTTTCTATAAGGCAGAGATAGAAGCCGGTACCATCACCCGCGAACAAGCCAAGGAGTTGCTCTGCTGCTTGTGGGTGAAGTTCAACAACCAACCCGCGCCCCCCAAGGTGGGTGTAACGGCGCTGGAGAGTGGTACCTACAACGACTTTGCCAACATCAACATCGGCGGTATCACTCGCGAGGGCAAGGACGGAAGCAACGAACTTTCCTATATGATTTTGGAGATTCAGGAGGAGTTGCACATGTTGCAGCCGGGTCTCTCCATCCACATCAGCCACGTAACACCGGATGCCTTCTTGATGGCCGGTTGTCACGTCATCCGTCAGGGATACGGATATCCCTCTGTTTTCAACCCGGATGTGTACACCATGGAGATGGTGCGCGACGGTAAGTCACTGGAGGATGCACGCGAGGGCGGATGCTCGGGTTGTATCGAGGTGGGTGCCTTCGGTAAGGAGGCGTATCTGCTCACCGGATATCTGAACACACCGAAGGTGTTGGAAATCACCCTCCACAACGGAGTCGACCCCAATACCGGCGAAAAAATCGGTCTGGAGACAGGCGACCCGCGGAACTTCGAGAACTACGAACAACTCTACGATGCTTTCCTGAAGCAGTTGCACTACTTTGTACACCTCAAGATGCGCGAGAACAACTACATAGAACGTATGTTTGCGCTCTACGCACCCGCCACCTTCTTGAGTCTGTTCATCGACGACTGCATCACCAAGGGACGCGATTACTATAACGGCGGTGCACGCTACAACACACAGTACATACAGTGCTGCGGCCTGGGTACCACCACCGACAGCTTCTCCACCATCAAGAAGCATGTCTTCGAGGAGAAGAAGTGGAGCATGGATCAACTCATTGCTGCCATCGACAAGAACTTTGAGGGCGAGGAGAAGATGCGTCAATATATCCTGAATCGTACCCCGTTCTTCGGCAACGATGACGACTATGCCGATGACATCGCCGTGCGTGTCTACAACGACCTGGTGGAGTGTCTGGACGGCAAACCCAATACCCGTGGCGGCAAGACCCGCATGAACATGCTGAGTACCACCTGTCACAACTACTTCGGTAGCGTATGTTGCGCCACCCCGAACGGACGTATGGCTCACTTTGCCATCTCCGACGGAACCTCTCCGTCTCACGGTGCCGACACCAACGGACCTACCTCTCTCATCAAGTCTCTCGGTAAACTCGACCAGACCAAGAGTGGCGGTACGCTGTTGAACTGCCGCATGGTACCTCAGTTGCTCAAGCGCGAGGAGGACCTCCGCAAGTTGGCACAACTCATCCGCAGTTACTTCCGTATGGGCGGTCACCACATACAGTTCAACGTGGTGGATACTCAGACCCTGCGCGATGCCCAGCAGAACCCCGATGCCTACAAGGGCCTATTGGTCCGTATGGCGGGATACAGCGATTTCTTCAACGATATGAACGAGCAGTTGCAGAGCGATATCATTGCCCGTACCGAGAATGAGTCCTTCTGATGGAGAGCAGGCTGATATTTGATGTCAAGCGATACGCCATCAACGATGGCCCGGGGATACGCGTCACCTTCTTCCTGAAGGGATGCCCCCTGCGCTGCGTGTGGTGTCACAATCCGGAGAGCTACACCGCCCAAAAGCAGAAGATGTATAAGGCGATGAAGTGCATAGGCTGTCAGAGTTGTGTGGACATCTGTCCGCAGCATGCTCTGCAGCTCACCCCGGAGGGGATTCGTCCTACGGAGGCTCCTTGTATCTTGTGCGGCAAGTGTGTGGAGGAGTGTCCTACGAAGGCGCTGGAGATGAGTGGCACGGTGTGGAAGACGGAGGACTTGATGGCGATTGTGGAGAAGGAGCGTTCGGTGATGCGCGAGAGTGGGGGCGGTGTGACGCTGTGTGGCGGCGAACCGCTGATGCAACCCGATTATGCGCTGGAGCTGTTGGAGGAACTGGGTAGACGGGGCATCCATCGGTGTGTGGACACCACGCTCTATGCTTCGCCGGAGGTGATACGTAGGGTGGCGGCGCAGTGTGAACTGTTCTTGGTGGATCTGAAGCACATGGACAGTGAGACGCATCGGCGTTTTACGCGGGTGCCCAACGAGAGCATCCTTCGGAACATTCGTATGATTTCGGAGATGGGGGCGGACTTTCGCATTCGTATCCCGTTGATTGAGGGGGTGAATGCGGACGAGGAGAACATGACGCGTAGTGCGGAGTTCTTGGCATCGCTTCCGAAGCATCCCGAGGAGGTAAATTTGTTGCCTTACCACGATGTGGGCAAGGGCAAACACGAACGTATGCTTACCGTCTACAATCCGGAGGGCTTGGCGATGGCTACGCCTTCGGAGGAGTGGCAGCGGCACTGTGTGCAGATCTTTGAGGCGCACGGTTTGCGTGCCAAGATTGGCGGTTAGTGGAATTTTATAACAATAATTATTTATGTCAACAGTATTATATCCATCCCCGATTTTCGGTCCGATACATAGTCGTAGATTGGGTATATCGCTCGGTATCAATCTGATGCCGGCGGATGGCAAGGTGTGTTCTTTTGATTGTATCTACTGTGAGTGTGGTTTCAACAAGGAGCATCACGCACATGCTCCGCGTCCTACTCGTGAGGAGGTGGCGGAGGCGCTCGAGGCGACGTTGCTGAAGATGCAGCGAGAGGGGGTGAAGCCCGATGTACTTACGTTTGCCGGCAACGGTGAACCGACGGCGCATCCCGATTTTCCGGCGATTGTGGATGCGGTGTTGAAGGTGCGTGATCAATATTGTCCGCAGGCGAAGGTGAGTGTGCTGAGCAATAGTACGTTTCTGCACAAGCCGGCGGTGGTGGAGGCGCTGAAGAAGATTGATAACAACATCCTGAAATTGGATACGGTGAATCCGGAGTACATCCGCCGGGTGGATCGTCCCAATGGGCATTACGATGTGAAGGAGATTATTGAGCATTTGAAGTTGTTTGACGGTCAGCTCATCATCCAGACGATGTTTATGAAGGGTACTTCGCAGGGGGTATCGGTGGACAATACGGGGGATGCGTATGTGCTTCCGTGGTTGGAGGTGGTGAAGGAGATTCATCCGCGGCAGGTGATGATTTATACGATTGATCGCGAAACTCCGGACCACGATTTGCAAAAGGCAACGCACGAGGAGTTGGATAGAATCGTTCGTTTGTTGAAGGAGAACGGTTTGGAGGCGAGTGCCTCGTATTAAAACGGTAAACATCCACAGTGTAGGGACGTTTCGTGGA
>CAYSOK010000156.1:0-3806 GCA_964432645.1 uncultured Bacteroidaceae bacterium
CCGCATGGCGAATCCATACACGAATCATAAAACCATGCGGCATGTACCACGAACCGGCGTTTTGAGGACGTTCCACGAAACGTCCCTACACTGTGGATAATCGCTCGTGGATGTTTTTTTCTTTATTTCGTACTGTCTGCCGGAGCTTGATCAATCAAATCCATGAACTGATCCAACTTCGGAGTAATGATAATCTGGGTACGACGGTTGCGCTGCTTGCCCAACTCGGTATCGTTGCTCTGGAGCGGATTGTACTCACCACGTCCGGCTGCGGACAATCGTTTGGGGTCTACACCATACTTGGTCTGCAATGCCTGTACTACGGAAGAGGCACGTAAGCAACTCAAATCCCAGTTGTTACGAATGTTGGTACGGGAGATAGGCACATTGTCGGTGTTGCCCTCTACCAAAACTTCGTAGTCGCTGTAGTCGGTGATAATCTTGGCTATCTTGCTGAGGGTCTCTGCAGCACGATCGTTGATTTCGTAACTTCCGGACTTGTAAAGCATGTTGTCTGCCAAAGAGATATAGACTACGCCCTTGAGCACTTGTACATCTACCTCCTTCAACTCATCGGTACTCAACGAACGGGTCAACTTGTTGGTAAGTGCCAGGTTCAAAGAGTCTGACTTGGACTTAGCCTCCACCAAATGCTTGATGTAGGCATTGCTGGCATTGATTTCGTCTACCAACTTGGAAATATTGATATTGCCTTGACTGTTCTGGTCCAAACTGCGGTCGAGCGACTTCTGCAGTGCCTCGTAGGCGGTCTTCTGCTGGGCGTTCAACTTCTGTGCCTCCTCCAGACGACTATCGAGTCCTTTGCTGGTGGCGTTGCACTCTGCCAACTGTACCTTGACATCCTGATATTGCTCGTTCAACTTATCGTAATTCGATTTCAACTCTTGGTATGCCTTTTTGCTAGCGCATCCGGAGAACATGAATACTCCTACACAGAGCATCATTGCCATAAAAATCTTCTTCATAATCATTTACTGTTTCATTCTATCATTTCATTTCGGGGCGCAATTTATACTTTTTTGATGATGTGGAGGGAATCTTTTCACCAAAAAGTGCTGTTTGCGCCCCGTTTTTTAACTTTCTATGGGGGATATAGCTCCTATTTTAACAGTTTACTACCTCGCTACAACCTATTTAAGGTACTTCGCCAACGGGCTCTTTATCTTCTTAAGTCCTTTGGCTATACCCTTGGCATTCAACTTGGCTCCCTGCAGGGAGGTGTGCGTGTGGTCGTGGTTGTAGTAGGCTTTGGCCTTCTCCTGCCCCTTCTTGTCGAGTGCATCGGCGGTGATGTTGTGAAGATCCAGGAACTCTACTCCCGTCTCCTCCGCTACCTCGCGGTACCACTTACCGTAGGTGTCGTTGCGACGCTCTATCTTGCCGTCCGTCCACTCGTTGCGCGGGGTGAGCGATACCAATATCGGGGTACCACCCTTCTCGCGTACATCGTCTATAAACTTCTTGAGGTACCAGCCGAAGGAGTAGATGACTTCGTTGCGCTGCATCTTGTCGGTGACCACGTGATACACGTGGCTGGTGTCCTTGGTGCAGGCGATGACGCCACGAGCTTTGCCCTTGTCGATGTCACCTATGTCGTTGTGACCGAACTGAATAAGTACGTAGTCGCCCGGACGGATGGAGTTGTACACTTGTTCCCAACGTCCTTCCTCTAAATAGGTACGTGTGCTACGTCCCGCCTTGGCTACGTTGACCGGCGTAATCTTATCGAGATTGAAGACGCTGCTTGCCTGGGAACCCCACCCCCACATGCCGTCTTCCTCCTTATCGGTGTTCTTCACGGTGCTGTCTCCGGTGATGAAGACGACCGGTTTGCCCTCTTCGCGCTTCACTTCGACGGTTGGCAACGCTATATTTATAAGTGCATTACGCAAGGGTTCGAGCACAGCATCGGTAGACTGAGCGATGCCCTCTGCTGCACTGCGAGCATTGTGCTGTGCACCAAACTCGCTGGTGTGTATGTTGTCGAGATAGAAGTGATAATCGAACTTCCAATGAGAGAAACGCTCGTACTTGCTTGCGGAGATATCCGCCAAGTCGATGAAAGGTACGCCCTGTTCCTCGGCAACCGCCTTGGCCCAGGCTCCGAAGGTCTCGGACTTGCGGTCCACCACCTGCTGACTCTCCCCCACGTACGCGTGGCGCGGCGTGAGCGATACCAATATAGGAGTGGCTCCCAGAGCCTTTGTCTCCTGAATAAAGCGACGCATGTACTCGCCATAGCTATACACGGTGTCTACCCTACCCGTCTCCTTGATGGTGACCACCAAAGAATCGGTGTGGCTGATGCCGCGGATGCTGGCGCGCGCTCTTCCGCTATCATAAGGACCGTTGTCGTTGTGGCCCAACTCTATAATCACGAAATCGCCCGGACGGATGCCTGCCTTCACCGCAGGCCATAGCTGTTTGTAAAAGGTGCGGCTGCTCGTTCCACCCAAGGCATGGTTCTCCACGGTAATCTTACTCTCGTCGAAAAAGTTGTGAGCAAAGTATCCCCAGCCCCACTGACCGTTGTCACCGTTGCCCTTGGTACCCGTACGCATGGTGGAATTACCCACCAAGAAGAGCACCGGATGGTTGTCACGGCGCGAAGAACCCGCCACAGGGCGCACTGTATTTGCCTTCTCCAAGCTGTCGAGCGTGAGATCTGTTACATGGTTTACATCCTCCATGGGACGGAAATCGCCCGTATTTTGGGCTTGTCCCCAGAGACCCCAAGACGCTAGCAGCAATGTCAAAACTGATTTTTTCATCTTGTATTATCTTTAAATTCGTCGCAAAATTAAAACATTTTACGCAAATTGAATACTAAATGTGCAAAAAATCTAACGTTATATTTGCTACTCCCCTTGTTTTTCCGTAAATTTGCAACCACTACGGGCGCTATTGTCCGCAGTAAGGAACAAAAGTGTGAACCTTAAAACGAGAATCGTTATAATCAATTAAAGAAAATATGAGTTTGAAAATCGTAGTACTTGCCAAGCAAGTTCCCGACACAAAGAATGTGGGTCCCGAGGCTATGACGCCGGAGGGTACCGTCAATCGTTCCGCTCTTCCGGCTATCTTCAACCCGGACGATATGAACGCACTGGAACAGGCTCTGCGCCTGAAGGAAGCGAACCCGGGGTCTACCATCTCCATGATTACCATGGGTCTGCCTAAGGCAACCGAGGTGTTGCGCGAGGGTTTGTATCGTGGCGTGGATGAGGTGTTCCTGCTTACGGACCGCGCACTGGGTGGTGCCGATACGCTTGCCACGAGCTATTCTCTGGCACAGGCTATCCGTAAGGTGGGCAATTATGACATCATACTGTGTGGCCGCCAGGCTATCGACGGTGATACCGCTCAGGTGGGTCCGCAGGTGGCTGAGAAACTGGGACTGACACAGATTACGTATGCCGAGGAGATTCTGGAGTGTGCGAACAATCGTATCAAGGTGCGTCGCCATATCGACGGTGGCGTGGAGACCGTAGAGGGTCCGCTGCCCATCGTTCTCACAGTGAACGGAAGTGCCGCTCCTTGCCGTAGCCGCAATACCAAGATGGTGATGAAGTATAAGAACGCTAAGGTTCCGGCTGAAATCGAGGCACTCGACGAGGAGCAGAAGGCTTACTATGCCGCTCGTCCGTACCTCACCATCAACCAGTGGGGCGCTGCCGACATCGATGCCGACCCGGCACAAATCGGTAAGGCGGGTTCTCCTACCAACGTAAAGGCGGTGAAGAACATTGTGTTTAAAGCTAAAGAGAACAAGTCTCTTACCGATA
>CAYSOK010000157.1:0-3773 GCA_964432645.1 uncultured Bacteroidaceae bacterium
AGATGGCAAAAATGAAACAAAATGCGTAACTTTGTGTCCATTCTTCCATATTATAAATAAGGATGAGGGTATTGCTTGTTAATACATCGGAACGTAAGGGTGGACCGTCCATAGCGGCTCACCGCTTGATGGAGGCCCTGCGCAAGAGTGGCGTCAAGGCTAAGATGTTGGTGTGTGACAAGCAGACGGGGGAGCAGCCGGTGGTGACGCTGGAACATACGCTCCCGGTTGCCTTCAAGGCGCTGTGGGAGTTGTTCACCATCTTTCGTTCGTGTGGCTTTCGGCGGGAGCATCTCTTCGATGTGGCGCTTGCCAATACGGGGGTGGACATCACGCAACTTCCGGAATTTGTGCAGGCGGATGTGATTCATCTGCACTGGGTGAACCAGGGGTATCTCTCCATCAAGAGTCTACAGAAGATTCTCGATTCCGGAAAACCGGTGGTGTGGACCATGCACAACATGTGGCCTTGTACGGGGATTTGTTTCTATGCCCGGGGATGCAGGCTCTATGAGACGGAGTGTCATGACTGTCCTTATCTCTTGCGCGGAGCGGGCAAACGTGACTATTCGCAACGGGTGTTCGAGAAGAAACGTAAGCTCTACGAGGGGGCGGACATCACCTTTGTGACCTGTAGCGAATGGCTCAAACAGGAGGCGCAGAAGAGTGCCTTGCTCAAGCATCAGCGCGTGGTCTCCGTGCCGAACCCCATCCATCTGGGTGTGTTCCATCCTATGAATAAGGTAAAGGCACGTCATCTCATGCGACTGCCGGAGGAGAAAAAGCTCCTGCTCTTCGGTTCCGGCAAGCGTCACGACCCCCGCAAGGGTATGGAGTATTTTGTGGAAGGTGTGGCTCAGTTGCTCAAACAACACCCCGAGGCACGGCGAGAATACGCTGTGGTGGTGCTGGGCGAAAAGGTGGATCACAATGCCCGTGTGCGTTACGGACTGCCTGTCTACGAGGTGGAATACATCCACAGTGAACAGGAGATGATGCAGCTCTATTGCGCCGTCGACCTCTTTGTGCTGCCCACTCTGGAGGACAACCTCCCGAACACGGTCATGGAAGCCATGGCATGCGGCACCCCTTGTGTGGCGTTCGATGTGGGCGGAATCCCCGAGATGGTAGACCATCTGCACAACGGCTACGTAGCCCGCTATCGCGACACCAGCGACCTGGCCAACGGCATCTTTTGGTCGATGGAGCCCGAAAACTATCGCACCCTCAGCGAGATGGCGATACGCAAGGTGGCGGAACGCTACTCCGAGGAGACGATATCGAAACAGTATATTAAAATTTACAATCAGATAACCGGAAAAGAAAATGCTTAAAATAACATTTGTCACCGTAACCTTCAATGCCGAGAAAACGTTGCAGCGCACCATTGACAGTGTGCGGGGACAAACGTATCCCTCTATAGAACATATAATTATGGACGGTATGTCCACGGATCATACCTTTGAGTTGGTGCATCGCTACATGGAGCGCAACGGACGTGAGGAGCGCCCCATAGAGATACAGGCGGCACGCGAACCCGATGCGGGGCTCTACGATGCTATGAACAAAGCGCTCGCTCTCGCCACCGGTCAGTACGTATGCTTCCTGAACGCCGGCGATGTGCTCCCCGCCACTGATGTGGTGGAACGCCTGGTGATGTCGCTGCCGCAAGTAGGGGAGTTGCCGGGAGTGGTGTACGGCGAGACCGATATCGTGGACGATGCCGGAACCTTCCTCTATCACCGCCGACTGACCGCCCCCGAGGTGTTGACCTGGAAGAGTTTTCGCAACGGCATGCGCGTCTGTCACCAGTCTTTCTATGTCCGCATGGACATCGCCAAGCGTCAAAAGTACGACCTGAAGTATCGTTACTCCGCCGACTTTGATTGGTGCATCCGTGTATTACAGTTGGTAGGGAAGAAGCGACTCACCATACACAACACCGAGATGGTGCTCACGAACTACCTGCAAGAGGGCATGACCACCCGTCATCACAAGGCTTCTTTGGCGGAAAGATACCGCATTATGACCCATTATTACGGCGCTTTATCCACTTTCTGCTTCCATATATGGTTTGTTCTGCGTTCAATATTTGGTGTTGTGCAAAAAAAATCGTAAGTTTGCAGGTTGGAAGCCTATCCTCGGGGCACAAGGAACCGGGGCTGTGGTTCATAAAGAAATAAAGAATATATGTCTACTATAGTTATAAAAGAGGTAAAGAGCGATAAGGAACTCTCCAAGTTCATTCGCTTCAATTACGAGTTATACAAGGATAATCCCTATGCTGTGCCCGATTTCTATCCGGACACTCACGACACATTTACCCCCTCCAGGAATGCGGCGTATGAGTTTTGCGAGACGTCGCTCTATCTTGCCTACCGCGACAACAAGGTGGTGGGACGTGTGGCGGCCATCATCAACCATCGCGCCAATGAGACGTGGAACGTCAAGAAGGTGCGTTTCGGTTGGATAGACTTTGTGGACGATGAGGAGGTTTCTCGTGCTCTGATAGCGCAAGTGGAGCAGTGGGGCAAGGCCAAAGGAATGGAGACCATAGAGGGGCCGTTGGGTTTTACCGACCTGGATCCGGAAGGAATGCTCGTGGAGGGTTTTGACCAGCCCGGCACCATGGCCACCATCTACAACTATCCTTACTATCCGAAGCATATAGAAGCCTTGGGCTTTGTAAAAGAAACCGACTGGGAGGAGCGCAAGATTATGGTGCCCGGTCCCGAATTTTCCAAGTCGGAGAAATACTTCCGTGTGGCGGAAATCACCCAAAAGCGTTACAATGTACATATCCGTAAGTTCAAGAACATGAAGGAGTTGAACGAAGGAAATTACGGACACAAGATTTTCGACCTACTCAACAAAGCCTACTCTCCGCTGTTTGGATTCTCCAAGTTGAGCGAACGTCAGATAGACCAATACGTGAAGCAATACCTACCCTTTGCCGACTGGCGCATGGTGACCCTGGTAGAAGACGCCGACAACAACGTCATCTCCTTCGGTATCTCCATCCCCTCCCTCGCCGACGCCATACGCAAAGCCAAGGGCAAGCTCTTCCCCTTTGGATGGTATCACATCCTGAAGGCTCTCAAATGGAAGCACTCCAAGGTGGTAGACCTATTGCTCATCGCCGTAGACCCCGAGTGGCAAGGACGCGGCATCAACGCCCTCCTCTTCTCCGACCTCATCCCCGTGTACCGTGAGATGGGATTCGAGTATGCCGAGTCACACCCCATATTGGAGGACAACCAAAAGTCCCGCTCTCAGTGGGGCGCACTGGAACACACGGTACACAAACGTCGTCGCTGTTATAAGAAATCTCTGTAAAGTGCGTACGTATTTTTAATAAGTTGAATCATAAGAAGAAAGCATAAAGGAGCATTGATAGATGGCAGAAGAAGAAATTATCCAACCCACCGTTGACTACGACGAGTCAAACATACGACACCTCTCCGACATGGAGCACGTGCGTACCCGTCCCGGTATGTATATCGGAAGACTGGGCGACGGCGCCCACCCCGAGGACGGTATCTACGTGTTGCTGAAGGAGGTAATCGACAACAGTATCGATGAGTTTAAGATGGACGCCGGCAAACGCATAGAGGTGACGGTGGACAGTCAACTCACGGTAGCCGTTCGCGACTACGGACGTGGCATCCCCCAAGGCAAACTCCTGGAGGCAGTGAGCGTGCTGAACACGGGAGGTAAATACGATTCCAAGGCGTTCAAGAAGAGCGTGGGACTGAACGGTGTGGGTGTGAAGG
>CAYSOK010000158.1:0-3726 GCA_964432645.1 uncultured Bacteroidaceae bacterium
TTGAGCAAGAACGAAGTGGCAAAGATTGGACTGAAGTCGCACGGCGGTAGCACACTGGGCGGACGCAAGGTGTGGTTCGACTACGATGTCTTCCGTCTCAACTACGACGACCACGGAGAATACCTGGGGGAATTCCACAACGACGACCTCATCCTCGTGGTACTCGACAACGGTGAATTCTATACCACCAACTTCGATGTCAACAACCACTACGACGACCACAACATCCTCCGCATAGAGAAGTACGACCCCAATAAGGTGTGGACGGCAGCACTCTTCGATGCCGATCAGCAGGGGTATCCCTATGTGAAACGCTTCACCTTCGAGGCAGGCAGCAAGCGCCAGAACTTCCTGGGCGAAAACAGCAAGAGCACCCTCATCCTGCTCACCGAGGAACCCTTCCCCTACATCGAAGTGGTGCCGGGGGGAGCCGACAGCTTCCGCGACCCCTTCAAGATAGATGTGGAGAGCTTCATCGGTGTCAAGAGCTTCAAGGCCAAGGGCAAACGTCTCACTACACTCCATATAGAGAAGATTCGTCAACTCGACCCCATTCGTCAACCCGAACCCGCCCCCGAACCCGCTGAGCCGGAGGTGACGGTAGAGCCGGAACCGGAAAATCTGGACCCCGATGCCAACAAGAGCGATGAGGAGATTCGTGACGAATTAATCGGACAACTTAATCTTTTCTCAGGCGATGAAGAGACAAAAGAATAATCCGTATCTGCGTGCGGTACTCCTCGTGGTGGGAGTACTCGCCGCCGTGCTCACGGGGAGGGCACAGAGTGTGTCGCTCGACTCCCTTCCGCACTACCGTTTTGTTACTCGTGCCACTATGGTGGGAATCGGCGGAGCCAATCTCTACGACACCTACCTTTCGCCCCGGGAGTATTCGGGTACGGAGCTCCATGTGGCATACGAGTCTTTCCGCAGCATCCACTACAGTCCGCGCATCTTTGTGCGCCACCTTGTGCAAGGCAGCTTCACCAAGACAGAGAAGAGTGAGACGGAGAGCGGCAACATGTTGGGGGCTATGGTGCAGTGGAACGGCAACGGATACTACCGTTGGACGCCTCTGAATCACCTCCATCTCTATGCCGGTGGAGGCGTTATCTTCCAGGGAGGCGGCATCTATAACACCCGCAACAGCAACAATCCGGCGCAGGCAAAAGTCTCCCTGCAGTTGGCGGCGAGTGGCATGTGCAGTTATCGCTTCGAGGGGATACACCGCTTTCCGCTCGAGGTGCGCTATGCTTGCACATTGCCCTTCCTGGGGGTGCAGTTCTCACCCGAGTATATGGAGTCCTATTATGAGATGTTCTCCGAAAATTCCTTTGGTTCCAAGAACCTGCGTGCCACGAGTTTTGGCAATGCACTGAGTTTTCAACACCTGTTGACAATCGACTTTCCGCTCCTCCGTCACACCTTCCGTGTGGGCTATCAGGGCAATTATCGCCAGTCGGAGTTGTGCGGTCTGCGGTATCATCACTACTCCAACACGTTCTTTATAGGCTACGTGCAGCATCTCTATCGCATCAAAGAGAAAGATGCTCTGCGTCAACAGTTTAATCGTTAATCTATAACCCCCATGTATAAGAGATTTGCCATCAATATATTTCTCCCGCTCCTTCTCCTCTTGCTGAGCACGGCGTGCGTTCGCGAGGAGGATTGCTTCTCCGACAACACCCCCGCAGGCAACTTCGAGGCATTGTGGAAAATCATGGATGAGAACTATTGTTTCTTTGATTATAAACAAGAGGAGTATGGGCTGGATTGGAACGAAGTATATGCGCGCTATCACTCCCGCATAAGTTCCGACATGACCGACGAACAACTCTTTGAAGTGCTCAACGAGATGCTCCGGGAGTTGCGGGACGGCCACACCAACCTCTACGCCAAGCACGATGTCGGTCGCTATTGGGACTGGTTCGAATCCTATCCCGAGAACTTCAGCGACAGCCTCCAGCGCCATTATCTGGGGACGGACTATCGCATCAGCAGTTCCATCAAGTATAAGATTCTGGACGACAACATAGGATATATGTACATCTCCACCTTCTCCACAGAACCCGGCGACGGCAACTTAAACCAAGTGTTGAAGTACCTGCAAACCTGCAGCGGCTTGATTGTCGACATCCGCAACAACGGCGGCGGACTCCTCTCAGCCGCCGAGAAGGTAGCCCAGCGTTTCACGGAAGAGAAGGTGCTCGCCGGATACATCTGCCACAAGACAGGCACCGGACACAGCGATTTCTCCGCCCCCGTAGCACAGTATCTGGAACCCTCCGAAGGCATACGCTGGCAGAAGAAGGTGTGTGTGCTCACCAACCGTCAGAGCTACAGCTCCACCAACGACTTTGTGACACTCATGAAAGCCCTTCCCCGCGTCACGCTGGTAGGCGACCGTACGGGCGGCGGTTCGGGACTCCCCATGTCTTCGGAACTGCCCAACGGATGGAGCGTACGCTTCTCCTCTTCCCCCATGTACGATGCCGAGATGCAGTGCAATGAGTTCGGTATCGACCCCGATGTCAAGGTGGATATCACCTCGGAGGATTATCAGCGTGGGGTGGATACGATTATAGAAACCGCAAGAGAACTGCTTCGCGAATGAGTACCGAACATTTGTCACCCCTTCTCCTCCGGGAGGTTCGGATAGGATATCGCACCCGGGAAGGTGTGGGTTGCGTGGCGGGACCGTTGAATGCATCGTTGCGTGCAGGTCAACTGACGGTGCTCCTGGGCCCTAACGGAGCCGGCAAGTCCACCCTTCTGCGTACGTTGGCAGGTTTTCAACCGGCGTTGGGAGGAGAGATTAGCATCCTGGGGCGTCCGCTCGTGGAGTATACCCCTCAAGAATTGTCAAAGGTAGTGAGTGTAGTACTCACCGAGAAACCGGACCTTCAAGACATGACGGTACGTGAATTGGTCTCCATGGGTCGCACTCCGTACACCGGTTTCTGGGGACGTCTTTCGTTGGAAGACAAACGCATGGTAGAGTCCTCCATCTCCCGGATGGGCATACAGCACCTGGCCGACCGCATGAGTCAGACGTTGAGTGACGGTGAACGCCAGAAGTGCATGATAGCGAAAGCGTTGGCACAGTCCACCCCCATCATATTATTAGACGAACCCTCCGCCTTCCTGGACTATCCCGGCAAGGTAGAAGTGATGCAGAAGTTGCATGAGTTGGCGCACGCCCACCACAAGAGTATATTCCTCTCCACGCACGACATGGAGTTAGCCCTCCAGACCGCCGATTACGTTTGGCTCATGGACAAGAGCAATCCCCCCGTCTACGGCACCCCCGAGGACATCATTCTCTCGGGCGATTTGGCCAAGTTTTTCAACCGGGAAGGCATCCGTTTCAATCCACTCACCGGTCAGTTTACCCTCCTAAACGCCTGCGATAGAACGGCAAAGATCTTCGGAGAAGAGCCCCAGTGTGCTCTCGTGAGTCGAGCCCTCTATCGCAATGGCATCGGCAGGGTAGGAGAGCAATCCGCCCCCCCCGATTTCCTCATTTGTTGTGAGGAGAGCGGAATAAAGGTTCAGCCCCCAACCGGTCCCACCGTCACGTGTAAAACCATAGAACAAGTAGTGGAAGAATGTAATAAAAACATCCACGAGCGAGTATCCACAGAGTATGGACACATTTTTCCGGATGTGTAAACATCCACAGTGTAGGGACGTTTCGTGGAACGTCCTCAAAAATCCGGCTCGTGG
>CAYSOK010000159.1:0-3722 GCA_964432645.1 uncultured Bacteroidaceae bacterium
ATCGCCAGTTCGCTGAAATCCTTATCGTAGATAATCTTGCGCACCGTAGGTCCCGGTTTCAGCGTCACCTTGATGACCTCTGCCTCGCCGTTGGGATTGGCGGTGAAGTAGAGCACCTTGCTGCCCGGTTCGCCCTGCGTCATATCGTACTCCTTATCGCGCGTGATGCTGGTCACATTGAAACGTTTTATGTAGTAGAAGCCCGACTTACCGTTGCGGTACACCATATTATATATAGTACGCTTGTCGCCCTTCTTGAAGATGGCGATGTGGATAATCTCCGCCTTGCGCTTCTCCTTCTTGCTCTTCTCGGTCTCCCCCACAAACACCTTGTCGGCGATGCGCACCACCTTGTAGGTGCCGTCGCGGTAGAAGAGGATGACGTCGTCGATGTTGGAACAGTTGTCCACGAACTCATCCTTCTTGAGCGATGTACCGATGAAGCCCTCGGTGCGGTCGATGTAGAGTTTCTCGTTGGCCTCCACCACCATGCTCGCTTCAATCACATCGAAGTTGCGTATCTCGGTGCGACGTGGGAACTTATCGCCGTATTTCTTTTGCAGATTGCGAAACCAACGGGTGGTCACTTCCACCATATTGGCGAGGTCCTTATCTATCTCCGCTATCTCCTCTTTCATACGAGCGATGGCCTCATCTGCCTTGTCCTTATTAAACTTAAGGATGCGCGCCATCTTGATTTCCATGAGACGCAGGATATCCTCACGCGTCACCTCGCGGATGAACTGCGGATAGAAGGGGGTCAAACGACTGTCAATGTGCTGGCAAGCCGCCTCCATATCCTTGGCATTCTCAAAGGGTTTGTCCTTGTAAATACGTTCCTCGATAAAGATCTTCTCGAGCGATGCAAAATGCAGTGTCTCCAGGAGTTCACTCTTGCGAATCTCCAGTTCCCGGCGGAGGAGTTCGCGGGTGTTGTCCACATTGCGCTTGAGCACCTCGGTGACATTGAGGAAACAGGGTTTTTTATCGTCGATGACACAGCAGTTGGGCGAGATGCTGATTTCGCAGTCCGTACACGCATAGAGGGCATCGATGGTCTTATCGCTCGAAACGCCCGGTGCCAGATGCACCTGTATCTCCACCTCGCTACTGGTGAGGTCCTCCACCTTACGAATCTTAATCTTTCCCTTCTCACTCGCCTTCGTGATGCTCTCGCAGATGGTAGACACGGTCTTGCCGTAAGGAATCTCGCGAATCACAATCGTCTTGTTGTCCAACTTCTCTATCTTGGCACGCACCTTGACCGCGCCGCCACGTGCTCCGTCGTTGTAACGAGACACGTCGATGCTTCCTCCGGTCTGGAAATCGGGGAAGAGGCGGAAGGGGCGGTCGTGCAGATAACTCACGGCTGCCTCGCACAGTTCGTTGAAATTGTGCGGCAGAATCTTGGACGACAGACCCACGGCAATGCCCTCCACGCCTTGTGCCAGGAGCAACGGAAACTTCACCGGCAGCGTCACCGGTTCCTTGTTGCGTCCGTCGTAAGAGAGTTTCCACTCCGTGGTTTTGGGGTTGAACACCACATCGAGGGCAAACTTGGAGAGACGCGCCTCGATGTAACGGGGAGCCGCCGCCGAGTCGCCCGTGAGGATATTTCCCCAGTTACCCTGGCAGTCCACCAGGAGATCCTTCTGTCCCAGTTGCACCAGTGCATCGCCGATGGAAGCGTCTCCATGCGGGTGGAACTGCATGGTGTGTCCCACGATGTTTGCCACCTTATTATAACGGCCGTCATCCATGCGCTTCATGGAGTGCAGGATGCGTCGTTGTACCGGTTTGAAACCATCGTTGATATGCGGCACGGCACGCTCCAGGATTACGTACGAAGCGTAGTCCAGGAACCAGTTTTGATACATGCCGGTGAGTGGCATCACCGTGTCGCCCTGACCTGTGGCAGGTGTGTAGGAGGAGTGCGATTCTCCGTCCTTATTGTCCATTATTTCATCTATTTCTTCGCTCATAGAAAGGCATACTTACTCAATATTTCCGC
Source organism: uncultured Bacteroidaceae bacterium (assembly GCA_964432645.1). GTDB lineage: Bacteria > Bacteroidota > Bacteroidia > Bacteroidales > Bacteroidaceae > CAZUTW01. Next base: position 2,012 of record CAYSOK010000159.1, read on the forward strand.
AAAATTAAGGAAAAAACTTGGTATAACATACCTTTTTATTCCACAAATATTGCATCTTCTTGCCCGATTATAGTGTTTAAGTCGAAAAAATTCGCTTACTTTGCACCTGAAATACAATAAACAGTGAACAATTATGGCAGAAGACGTTTTTAAAAAGATTGTTTCCCATTGCAAGGAATACGGTTTTGTATTCCCCTCAAGTGAGATTTACGATGGTCTGGGTGCTGTCTACGATTATGGTCAGAACGGTGTTGAATTGAAGAATAACATCAAGCAGTATTGGTGGAAGAGCATGGTGCTCTTGCATGAGAATATTGTGGGTATAGACAGTGCCATCTTCATGCACCCTACGATTTGGAAGGCTTCCGGTCACGTGGATGCGTTCAACGATCCGTTGATTGACAACCGTGATAGCAAGAAGCGTTATCGTGCGGATGTGTTGATTGAGGAGCAGATTGCCAAGTATGAGGAGAAGATTGCCAAGGAGGTGGCGAAGGCTGCCAAGAAGTTTGGTGATGCTTTTGACGAGGCGAAGTTCCGTGAGACGAATGCGCGTGTGGTGGCTGAGCAGCAGAAGCGTGATGCTTTGCATCAGCGTTACAGCGATGCGATGAATGCCATGGACTTAGAGGAACTTAAGCAGATTATTCTGGACGAGGAGATAGTTTGTCCGATTAGTGGTACGAAGAATTGGACGGATGTGCGTCAGTTCAACTTGATGTTTAAGACGGAAGTGGGTTCTACGGCCGAGGGTGCTTCTACGATTTACTTGCGTCCGGAGACGGCTCAGGGTATTTTCGTGAATTATCTGAATGTGCAGAAGACGGGGCGTATGAAGTTGCCGTTTGGTATTGCGCAGATTGGTAAGGCGTTCCGTAACGAGATTGTGGCGCGTCAGTTTATTTTCCGTATGCGTGAGTTTGAGCAGATGGAGATGCAGTTCTTTGTGAAGCCGGGTACGGAGTTGGATTGGTTCAAGTCTTGGAAGCAGACGCGTATGGCTTGGCATCAGGCTTTGGGCTTTGGTGCGGAGAACTATCGTTTCCACGATCATGAGAAGTTGGCTCACTATGCCAATGCGGCTACCGATATTGAGTTCCACATGCCGTTTGGATTCAAGGAGGTGGAGGGTATTCACTCTCGTACGAACTTTGACTTGAGTCAGCATGAGAAGTTCTCGGGTCGTCAGATTAAGTATTTTGATCCGGAGAGTGGTGAGAGTTTCACGCCGTATGTAATTGAGACGTCTATTGGTGTGGATCGTATGTTCTTGAGTGTCATGTGTCATTCTTACACGGAGGAGAAGTTGGAGAATGGTGAGACGCGTGTGGTATTGAAGCTTCCTGCTGCATTGGCGCCGGTGAAGTTGGCTGTGATGCCGTTGGTGAAGAAGGATGGTCTGCCGGAGAAGGCTCGTGAGATTATTGATGATTTGAAGTTCCACTTCAATTGCAAGTATGACGAGAAGGATTCTATCGGTAAGCGTTATCGTCGTCAGGATGCTGTGGGTACGCCGTTCTGTGTGACGGTGGATTATGATTCTCTTCAGGACGATACGGTAACGTTGCGTTATCGTGATGATATGAAGCAGGAGCGCGTGAAGATTGCGGATCTCCGAAATATCATCGAGGATCAGGTGAGCATTACTTCTTTGTTGAAGAAGCAATAGTAAGTAATTTATTGTTACTCATAATAAAAAGCGGGGTCGGAA
>CAYSOK010000160.1:0-3708 GCA_964432645.1 uncultured Bacteroidaceae bacterium
TTAAATAAATACCGGACGAAGAAAAAAAAGAGTTTTTTGTAGAAAAGTATAGAAAAAATTTGGGAAACCCCACATTATGCGTTATATTTGCAAGCGTAAACGATTAATCGTATAACCATTAAATATAACTACTATGGACATCAACCAAATCATGACCTCGCTACAAGCAAAGCACCCCGGAGAATCCGAGTACTTGCAAGCCGTACATGAGGTACTGCTCTCCATTGAAGAGATTTACAACCAACATCCGGAATTCGAGAAAGCCTCTCTTATAGAGCGACTTGTAGAGCCCGACCGTATCATATCCTTTAAGGTTCCATGGATTGACGACAAAGGCAAGGTACAGGTAAACCTAGGCTACCGCGTGCAGTTCAACAACGCCATAGGTCCCTACAAAGGCGGACTACGTTTCCACGCCTCCGTCAACCTCTCCATTCTGAAGTTTCTGGGCTTTGAACAGATCTTTAAGAACGCCCTCACCACCCTCCCCATGGGAGGAGCCAAAGGCGGATCCGACTTCTCACCACGCGGAAAGAGCGATGCCGAGATTATGCGCTTCTGCCAATCCTTCATGCTGGAACTATGGCGCCACGTAGGACCCGACACCGATGTACCCGCAGGAGATATCGGAGTAGGCGGTCGTGAAGTGGGCTACCTCTTCGGCATGTACCGCAAACTGAAACAGGAATTCACCGGAACCTTCACCGGCAAGGGACTGGAATTCGGCGGTTCCCTGGTTCGTCCGGAAGCCACAGGATTCGGCGGTCTATACTTTGTAAGACAGATGCTTAAGAACAAGGGACTGGAGATAGAAGGCAAGACCATCGCCGTATCCGGCTTCGGCAACGTGGCATGGGGTGCCGTCACCAAGGCAACACAACTGGGAGCCAAAGTTGTGACCCTCTCCGGACCGGACGGATACATCTACGACCCCGAAGGCATCTCCGGCGAAAAGATTGACTACATGCTAGAACTCCGAGCATCCGGCAACGATGTGGTAGCCCCCTATGCCGATGAGTTCCCGGAAGCGACATTTATTGCCGGACACCGTCCGTGGGAAGTCAAGGTAGACATAGCACTCCCCTGCGCTACGCAGAACGAATTGAACGGAGAAGATGCTAAGCAACTCATCGCCAACGGCATAACCTGTGTCGGCGAAATCTCCAACATGGGCTGTACACCGGAAGCCATCGATGCATTCGTTGCCAATAAGATACTGTACGCTCCGGGTAAGGCCGTAAATGCCGGAGGCGTAGCCACCTCCGGACTGGAGATGAGTCAAAACGCCATGCATCTGAGTTGGACTGCTCAAGAGGTAGACGACAAACTGCAACACATCATGCAGTGCATACACGAACAGTGCGTACGTTACGGTACCGAACCCGATGGATACATCAACTACGTGAAGGGTGCCAACATCGCCGGCTTCATGAAGGTGGCACACGCCATGATGGCACAAGGAATTATCTAAAAAACATGCGACCAAACCTCCCTTAGACAAAGGAAGTTTGGTCGCTTCTCACCTATTAATGAAGTATTTATTTATTCTTCGTTTTCAACCTCTTTGAGTTTCTCGATAATCCGATTCTCCAACTCTTCGGTCAACTCGGGATTGTCCTGCAACATCTTCTTCACAGCATCAGCACCCTGTCCTATCTTCGTTTCGCCATAGCTAAACCAAGAACCACTCTTCTTGATGATGCCCATATCGATGGCCAACTTAATAATCTCGCCGGACTTGCAGATACCCTCACCGAACATAATATCGAACTCAGCCTTACGGAACGGAGGAGCCACCTTGTTCTTAATAACCTTAACACGCACCGTGTTACCGATAATCTCCTCACCCTCCTTTATACTTGTCACACGACGGATATCCAAACGGATACTTGCATAGAACTTCAACGCATTACCACCGGTCGTGGTTTCAGGGTTTCCAAACATAACACCAATCTTCTCACGCAACTGATTGATGAAGATACAAGTCGTTTTGCTCTTGCTGATACTAGCCGTAAGTTTACGCAACGCCTGTGACATAAGACGAGCCTGCAAACCCACCTTGTTATCCCCCATATCACCCTCAATCTCCGCCTTTGGCGTAAGTGCTGCAACAGAGTCGATTACAATGATATCGATAGCAGAAGAGCAGATAAGTCTATCGGCAATCTCCAACGCCTGCTCACCGTTATCGGGTTGAGAGATATAGAGATTGTCCACATCCACGCCCAAGCGCTTTGCATAAAAACGATCGAATGCGTGCTCTGCATCGATAAAAGCAGCCACACCACCCGCCTTCTGCGCTTCGGCAATAGCGTGCATTGCCAGTGTGGTTTTACCGGAACTCTCCGGACCGTAGATTTCCACGATACGCCCTTTGGGGTATCCACCTACACCCAAGGCGATGTTCAATCCAAGGGAACCGGTAGGAATCACCTCCACATTGTCCACCTTCTCATCACCCATGCGCATAATGGCACCCTTACCCATAGACTTCTCTATGCCGGCCATCGCCTCCTGCAAGGCTTTCATTTTATCGCTCATTCCCTCGTCAAAGAGGTTCTCAGTATCTTTTTTTGCCATACCTTATTTATATATAATGTATTATTTTGTCCTTCACTCCTGAAAATATCTCTGCAAATTTAAACAAAAAAAGTGATATACAATCCTTTCTACGCTCCTTTTTTTGCAAACAGAGGATATTTTGTTTCTACTCCATGCGTATCTCACCGCTGGCAAGACAGAGTTCTTGCTCGGCATCGTAGATAGTACAGAACTGACCGGGAGCCACACCGTGTATCTCACTCTCACTGTGAATCACAGCCATACCATCGGGCAGGAGCTCAAAAGTTCCAAACGTAAAGTGCTGTATGTGACGTATCTTGAAAGAAATACGCTGACCGTTTATACGTTGCAGAATATCCGCAGGTCCCAAAGGAAGCAGGTCGTAGAGTGGTATCTCCTTGGAAAAACGAGCAAAAGAATCCTTTCCCTTGGAGATATAGACGATGTTGCGCTTGATATCTTTCTTCACCACGAACCATGGACCACCGCTCAGATAGATACCTTTGCGCTGACCGATGGTGTAGAACCAATATCCACGATGCTTACCCATAACCGTTCCCGTTTCATACTCTATGAGTTTACCGGGACGTTCCCCCAGATGTTGCTCTATAAGGTCGGCAAACTTCACCTTTCCCAGAAAACAGATGCCCTGACTATCGGGACGATTGGCAGAGGGGATGCGCGCCTCCTCGGCAACGGCACGAACCTCGTCCTTCGTGAGATGACCGATAGGAAACATCATACGAGAAGGCGAAATCTTCACACGACAAAGGAAATCCGTTTGGTCTTTGAAACGATCCGCAGCAGTAGCCAGCCACGTAAAGCCGTCACGTTCCACGGTACGAGCGTAGTGACCGGTAGCAATACGGTCATAGTTATGCCCCACCTTCTCCTCGAAGCATCCGAATTTGATGAGTCGATTGCACATGACATCGGAATTCGGAGTAAATCCCTTGCGCGCCTGCTCCATCATGTATCCCACCACCTGCGTGTGATACTCCTTGTGCAGATTCACAATCTCGAACGGCAGATTGTATCGTTTGGCCATCATGCGACACACCAAGATATCATCCTCCGCGGTGCAGGAAGTCTCCTGCATCTCCTCGTCGGCACCTATATATATATAAAAGAGGTGTGGACGGTACC
>CAYSOK010000161.1:0-3636 GCA_964432645.1 uncultured Bacteroidaceae bacterium
GTGCCGGTTTTTTGAGGACGTTCCACGAAACGTCCCTACACTGTGGATGTTTACCCATCCGGATGGCGAGTATACACAATGTAAGGACGTTTCGTGGAACGCGGAATGATTCGCGTGAACAAAAAAAATTTCTTTTCCTTTTTTCACCCCAAATAATTTTTGTAATTTTGCACAAAAATAAGAAAAGGATCAGCAATATGAAAATTTCTATGGTTAAGCAAGTCGTATGTGCTTTGCTAATTTCGCTCTTTTCCGCCAAAGGAATGGCAGCGGACTTAAACATAAAAGACATAACCGACGGCAAGTATTATGCAAAGGGTATCTATGGAGTAGTGCCCATGGCAAACGGAGAATCGTACACCCAATTGAGTAGCGACAACAAACAAATCATCCGCTACTCCTTTGTGGACGGCAAACAACAAGAGGTGGTCTTCGATGTGGCCACCGCCAAGAAGGTGAAGCTCGAAAGCATCGATGGATACATCATGTCACCCGACGAAAGCCGCATCTTGATTCAAACGGCAACGGAGAAACGATATCGCCACTCCTTCACCGCCACCTATTATATATATAGTGTAAAGAACAAGACCCTGGAACCCCTCTCCGAAGGAGGCAAACAGGAGGCTCCACTCTTCTCGCCGGACGGTAACATGATTGCGTTCGTACGCAAGAACAATCTCTATCTGGTGAAGTTGCTGTTCAACAACAGCGAAAGCCAAATCACCAAGGATGGCGAGTGGAACAAGATTATCAACGGTGTACCCGACTGGGTAAACGAGGAGGAATTCACCTACTACCGCGCCTTCGATTTCAGCGCCGACAGCAAGATGTTGGCGTGGATTCGCTACGACGAAACCAACGTACCGGAATTTGCCTTCCCCCTCTACAAGGGTAGCCATCCCGAGAACGAGGAGTATGCCATCTACCCCGGAGAATACAGCTATAAATACCCCATGGCGGGCGAAACCAACAGTACGGTACAGGTACTTACGTTCGACATCCAGAGCAAGGCAACTCGCACCATGCAAGTGCCTCTGAGCGAGGAGGGTTACATACCGCGCATCCAATTTACGCAGGATCCTACCAAACTGGCTATCATCACTCTGAACCGCGAACAAAACAACATGGAACTCTACTACGCCAACCCTCGTTCTACGGAGTGCAAACTGATTCTCCGCAATACAGACGAGAGATACGTAGGGGAATCGGCCTACGAGAACCTGCTGTTCCTGAAGGATCACTTCGTGATGATGAGCGAGAAGAGCGGATACAACCATCTGTATTACTACACGTTGAACGGACAGTTGGTAAAGCAACTGACCTCCGGCAACTTTGTTGTGACGGACCTCTACGGAGCCAACGAGCAAACCGGAGAGTTCTACTTTGCAAGCAACGAGGGCAGCCCCCTGCGCCAGCACATCTGGAAGGTGGATACCAAAGGTAAAAAGACACGTCTCTCCAGTGAAGAAGGCACCCACAACGCCATCTTCAGCACAGGATGCAAATACTATATGGACACCTTCAGCAACGTAAACACCCCCACCCTGGTATCGCTGCACAACAACAGCGGTAAGCAGTTGAAAGTGATGGAAAACAATGCTGAACTGAAGGAGAAGCTAAAGAGTGTAACCATGGGAAAACGCGAGTTCTTCACCTTTACCACAAGCGAAGGCGTGACACTGAACGGATGGATACTGAAACCCGCCAACTTCGATGCCAACAAGAAGTATCCCGTACTGATGTTCCAATACAGCGGTCCGGGTTCTCAGCAGGTACTCGACAAATGGAATATAGGCAACTGCGGCGGTGGCATGTACGAAGAGTACCTGGCACAACAGGGCATTCTGTCGGTATGCATCGACGGACGCGGAACCGGTGGACGCGGTGCCGACTTTGAGAAATGTACCTATCTGAATTTGGGCAACTTGGAGTCTAAGGACCAGGTAGAAGGCGCCATCTATTTGGCATCTCTGCCCTACGTAGACAAGGACCGCATCGCTATCTGGGGATGGAGTTTCGGAGGTTTCAACACCCTGATGAGTATGAGTGAAGGTCGCGGCGTGTTCAAGGCTGGTGTTGCCGTAGCGCCTCCCACCAAATGGCGTTTCTACGACACCATCTACACGGAACGTTACATGCGCACCCCGAAACAGAATCCCGACGGTTACAACTACGGTCCCATCGCCAAGGCAGACCAGTTGCACGGAGCCTTGTTGATCTGCCACGGTTTGGCTGACGACAACGTACATTTCCGCAACACGGCAGAGTATTCCGAGGCTTTGGTTCAGGCAGATAAGGACTTCAGTATGCAGGTGTACACGAACCGCAATCACAACATCTTTGGCGGTAACACACGTAATCACCTCTATCGCAAACTGACAACCTTCATCAAGACGCAGTTCGGAATGTAAAAAAAACGATGCGCCCATTAATCTTACAAAAGAAGGAATATACGAATTGGAAACAAAGATAGTAGAATGTACGGAAGAACGCGTGAGAGCGGAAATCCGTAGATTTATGCCGGAAAACGGCACGGTGGAATACCATGTAATTTTACATGTAGAACCTTTAGGAGATATGTTCTCCGCACAGCAGACGCGTATCTGCAGTGCGGAGAACCGTCTCCTTTCGGGGGTACTCAAGGGATGTACCCCGGTTATGAAGCGATACTTTCTGAGCGACATCACGAACCAACGTCCGCTGATGCCTGCGGAAGAGCAATGTGCCGTTTCCTATGTGGGGCAACCGCCACTAGACGGCAGCAAGATAGCGTGCTGGATGTATTTGATACAGGGGGATGTAACGGTAGAGACCACCGGGGATGCTTTCTGTATGGAGCACAACGGATACCGCCATCTTTGGCAGATGAGCATGCAGCATCCGGAGGGGACATCGGCGGAACAGACATCGGTATTGCTACAACGCTACGACCGGAGTTTGGCGAACTTTTCCGCTACGTTGGCGGAGAACTGTGTGCGCACATGGTTCTTTGTTCGCGATGTGGACACGCAATATGCCGGGATGGTTCGAGCACGCAAGGAACACTTTGCGCAAGCGGGACTCACGGAGAAGACGCACTACATCACGAGTACGGGAATTGGCGGTGCACCGTCGGACACTCGTTCACTGTTGCAGTTGGACGCCTATGCTGTTACCGGGTTACTACCGGAGCAGCAACAGTATCTATACGCCCCTACCCACCTGAATCCCACCTATGAATATGGAGTGACGTTTGAACGAGGTACGATGGTACACTACGGAGATCGCGACCAGATTTTCATAAGCGGAACGGCGAGTATCAACAACCGAGGCGAGGTGATGCATCTCGGTGATATAGAGGCACAAACCTATCGTATGTGGGAGAATGTGGGAATGTTGCTCCGGGAGGCGGGTGCCAAACACGAGGATATCATGCAGATATTGGTATATCTACGAGACCCGGCCGACTATGCGACCACACGTCAACGGTTTGCGAAGTTGGCTCCGGACATCCCGGTGGTGATACTCCGTGCACCGGTTTGTCGACCGACATGGCTCATTGAGATGGAGTGTATCGCGGTAAGAGCGGCACAACATCCGGAATATAAAGGATACTAAAAAGGGGCGTTCGTTGGAACGCCCCTTTTTTCTTTCTTA
>CAYSOK010000162.1:0-3620 GCA_964432645.1 uncultured Bacteroidaceae bacterium
TATGGTTGCCCCTGAACGAGGAACAGCGTGAGGAGGTGTGGGATCATATCTGCATCCATCACTATAAGAAGAACGAGAATATATATAAGGAGAACGAGGCTCCGTACTTCATGATGTGTCTCTTGAGCGGTAAGGTCAAGATTTACATCAACGGTATGGGGGGACGCACTCAGATTATCCGCATGATTCGCGAGGGGGAGTACTTTGCTTATCGTGCCAGTTTCGCGGGGGAGAACTATGTGACCAATGCGGCAGCGTTCGATTCCGCTATCGTGTGTGCCATCCCTATGACGCTTATCAGCAAACTTACGCAGCAAAACCATGCACTATCGTTGTTCTTCATTCGCCAACTGTCCATTGACTTGGGTATAGCCGATGCTCGTACGGTGGCGCTCACACAGAAACATGTGCGGGGACGCTTGGCGGAGTCTTTGTTACTATTGAAGGAGAACTACGGCTTGGAGGAGGATGATTCTACGCTGAGCATCTACCTGTCGCGCGAGGATTTGGCGAGTCTGTCAAACATGACGACGGCAAATGCCATCCGTACACTGTCCAACTTTGCCAACGAACGTATCATTGCCATCGACGGACGTAAGATAAAACTGATTGACCTCGAAGAAATCAAGCGTATCTCTAAGTCGGGATAGTAATTACACCTTATTATTATAGGGGGGGGGGATGATTTATTGAGGAATGATGAAGTTCAGGCACTCCTGCATCACCTTCACCTCCACAGGACACTTTGCACCCACCAAGATTCTGCCATCGGCACTCACCTTGGAAGTGTTCAGTTCCAAAACCTCCACCTTACGAGTGCGATACGGCACCACACTCTCGGCACTGATAAACTTACCGGTGAAGAGCAACCACAATCCCTTGAATATCTGTTTCACCTCCGGATGGGCCACAATGGTCATATCCAACATGCCGTTGTACGGAACCCCCCTTGGAGTCTGTCCGTAACCCAGCGCGTTGCCTATGCACACAGTAGTCACCTTCTTGTCTATGACAGTACCGTTGACACGCAACTTTACCCTGTCGGTCATGCGACGGAAAATCAGCGAAAGAGAGGAGAGAAACAACGACAACACCTGCATGGTACGAAAACGGTCTTTGCGCTGTCGCAACGACTGAAGCCCCACCGTCAAACCTATATTGACACAGTTGATGAAGTAACGAGTGGCGCCATTGCCACTACGGTCGGTATAGGAACACACACCCACATCAATCTTGCGCACCCGGTGTTCGAGCAACACATCCACCGCACCTCGGTAATTATCCTCCTTCAACCCCCAAAAACGAGCAAAGTCATTCAGTAAACCATTGGGTATCACCCCCAGTTCTATCTCGTTACGCCAATCCACGCCCGACTCTATGATACCGTTCAGAGCATAGTTCAAGTCACGATCACCGCCCACCACCACGATGGTGCGATACCCGTTGCGCGCCAGCATCGTAGCCAATCGCTGCACCGAGCCGCGCCCCTCACTCTGCACAAAGTCAAACTCCTGCTTCTTCTCGTTCAAATACTTACGAATGGCATTCCACTTCTTGTGCGCCACATGTATGCCCCTTGACGGACAGTATATGATACCCCACCTTACATTTTCCATACTACTCCACACCTTTATAATACAACATCTTAATCCGTTCCACCTTCTCCTCCATGGGCAGTGCCGCATCTATCTTGATGCTCTTCACCCCACGCTTCTCCATCCCCCGGAACCAAGTCATCTGTCGTTTGGCAAACTGATGGATGGCTATCTCCAGTCCGCGACACATCTCCTCATAGGTCAACTCCCCTATCACATACTGCGTCAAGAACTTATACTCCAATCCGTAGTAGATGAGGTCCTCCGGTTTCACCCCACCCTCAATCAGTCCACGCACCTCGTCCACCATACCGGCATCCAAGCGCTCCTTCAATCTACGGGAAATCTTCGCCCTGCGCGTATCGCGGTCTATATCCACCTCAATCACCAGACTCTTAATCTCCGGAAAAGCACGTTCCTCCACCGGCACCGTACGATAATACTCCTCTATCTCGATGGCACGAATGGCACGCTTCACATTGTCCACATCCGTGGTATTGTGCAACTCCTTGTACCCCCGCAACATCTCCGTGAGCGACTCCAGGGACTCCCCCGCCAACCGCGCACGCAGTTCCGGATTCTCCGGCACCGGCAACAGACGGTATCCCCGCAGCACCGATTCCACATACAATCCCGTACCGCCACACAAGATAGGCAGTCGTCCCCTACCCTGCACCTCACGATACGCCTGCAAGAAATCACGCTGAAACTCAAAGACATTGTACTTCGTACCCGGGTCACAGATATCGATTAAGTGATACGGAATCCGCCTACCGTTCACCACATAATCCTCCAAATCCTTGCCCGTGCCCAAGTCCATGCCACGGTACACCTGCCTACTGTCACCACTGATAATCTCAGCGTCCAGTTCATAAGCCAAAGCCGCCGCCAGCGAAGTCTTGCCGGAGGCCGTCGGTCCCACAATCGTGACCATATCGTATAGGGATGTCGGTTTCATATATCTACCAAGTGTTATAACTCCGTGCGAAATTACAAAAAAAATCGGGTATAACCACCAAAAAGCACAAAAAAAAGGCTGCTCCGTGGAGCAGCCCCTATTTTATCATCGATTGTGTAACGATTATCCGTTAACCTTCTTCATGTGTGCGATGAGCTCGAGCACCTTGTTAGAGTAACCGATCTCATTGTCATACCAAGAAACAACCTTTACGAAAGTATCGGTCAAAGCGATACCGGCCTTAGCATCGAAGATAGAAGTGTGAGTGTTACCCAAGAAGTCAGAAGAAACCACTGCATCCTCTGTGTAACCCAGAACACCCTTCAACTCGCCCTCTGAAGCAGCCTTCATAGCAGCACAAATCTCCTCGTACTTAGCAGGCTTAGCCAAGTTAACGGTCAGGTCAACTACAGAAACGTCCAAAGTAGGAACGCGCATTGACATACCGGTCAACTTACCGTTCAACTCAGGAATAACCTTACCTACAGCCTTAGCAGCACCGGTAGAAGACGGGATGATGTTGCCGGAAGCAGCACGACCACCTCTCCAGTCCTTCAAAGACGGACCGTCAACAGTCTTCTGAGTAGCGGTAGTAGAGTGTACGGTGGTCATCAAACCATCGGTGATACCCCACTTGTCGTTCAGAACCTTAGCGATAGGAGCCAAACAGTTAGTAGTACAAGAAGCGTTAGATACGAACTGAGTACCCTTAACATACTTGTCGAAGTTTACACCACATACGAACATAGGAGTAGCGTCCTTAGAAGGAGCTGACATAACTACGTACTTAGCACCGGCCTCGATGTGAGCCTGAGCCTTCTCCTGAGTCAAGAACAGACCGGTAGACTCAACTACGTACTCTGCCTCTACCTCGTTCCACTTCAGATCAGCCGGGTTACGCTCTGCGGTTACGCGGATAGTCTTACCGTTAACGATCAACTTAGAGTTCTCTACATCAGCCTCGATAGTTCCGCTGAATGCACCGTGCATAGTATCATACTTCAGCATGTAAGCCAAGTAATCTACCGGGCAAAGGTCGTTGATACCCACAATCTCAATGTCGTTGC
>CAYSOK010000163.1:0-1760 GCA_964432645.1 uncultured Bacteroidaceae bacterium
AAATGTATTTATCGTTCTACTTTCTCAAAATCTTCTGACCGTTCTTTATAACGATGCCCTTAGCGGAGTTGCCGTCTATGCGTTGTCCGTTGAGGTTGTAAACGGGTTCGTTGTTGCTTTCATCGGCGCTTACTTCGTCTATACCGGTTTCTTCCGTCACATCGGTGAAGTGCAGATAGAAGCGGCCGTTCTGTTCGCCTGCTGCGGCACTAAAGGTGTAACCGCTGACGGCATTGATGGTGGTGAAGGTGCCGTTCAGTCTATCCTCCAGCACCACGCCTGCGGGGGCATTGTCGCCGAGGAGGATGGTGTAGTCTCCCTTGGTTCCTATGTAGAGACCGAGTTCCACCACGGCATTGCCCAACGGACGTTCGTTGATGGCGTAGCGTACATCGCCGTTTACCGTATAGATTTGCGGCATCTGTGCATTTTCGCTCATAAACTTATTGGCGTCGCAACTCAGTTCATAGTCTGCGGATGCGTTCTCGTTGATGACCACGCGGGTACGGTCGGTGCTTTCGCCGTTGGTCAGGAGTATGTTGTAGACGCTACGGGGAGTTACCACCGCGTTGGCTCTGACGGATGCTTCGTTGGCATCCAGGATGCGTGCATAGCGGTGGGTCTGTCGTCCGGTTTTGTTAAAGGTGATGGATTCCTGATCCAACGGACGTTGTACGAAGAAGGCTTCTCCGGGGCTCAATATGTAGCTATCGTCTGCGGGGTTGTAGGCGGTGTAACTGCTATTGTAAGAGTTCCATACGGTAATGGGGGATGTGAAGTCCATAAATCTTGTGTCGTAGCAAGAGGGGTATGGGTTTCCTATGAGGTTCCAGGAGCGATTGTGTTCAAACTCTCCGAGATTTTCCTCCAACTCTATGGTACGGTCGTTGGCATTGAAGATGGCTTGGCGGTTCACGCTTTCCTTTATCGGGGTGACGAGGAACTCTACCAAATCACTGTTGGGATTGTAACAGCGCATGATGTAGCCTTTGCCTGCGGTGAGGACATCATCGCCGCTCAGATTGACCCAGGTGGAGTCGAGTATTGCGGCAGCTCTATTGGCGCCGGAATATTCGCGTACCACCCATTGGGTTTCATCGCTTACCGGTGTGATGTCGCCTACTCGTACATCAAACGGGAAGCTTACGAATTGCCAACGATTCCTCATCAAATAGGTTTTAATCGATACATTCTCGGCACGCATCTCACCGTTTACGACCAAACAGGTTGGGTTATAAGCGGTTTGAGACCAAGAACTTGAATTTCTGTTTTCTTGATAATATCTATCCTCATAGTACTTTGCGTAGGGAGACAAGTACATGCTGAAATCGTTCACCGCCAACTTACTGCGGCTACTAATGGTAAGATTTCCACGTTGATAGTCTGTATTACCGTATGTATCGGCTGCTTGGTCGTTTGTCCACAACAAATCAATATTCGGGCGGTAATTGCTGTCCAATTCTTTGGTTAGAGCGAAAACAAAGTCTTTGTTTATCACTACATTTTGCGGCATATAGTCATCTGTTTCCACGGTTAGGAAACTACTCCATCCGGAAGCAAGCTGATATTCTTGTAGGCTCCAAACGGGGACATACAGCACAACATCGGACAAGCCGACACCTTCCATGGGACAATAGCCATTCGTTGTTGCCGGGATAACGGAACGAGCATGAATCTTCTTCAGATTCGTACAATTTTTAAATGGACGGTAGCAATAGCGCAATGAACTTGGCAAATAGACTTCTGTTAAACCGGTGCAT
>CAYSOK010000163.1:1860-3614 GCA_964432645.1 uncultured Bacteroidaceae bacterium
TCTATCAAGTTGGTCATGCTCTTCAGTGTACTCCAATCATCGCTGTTCAATTCACCTTTTACAACAAGCTTATTCACCTCCTGCAAGTATCCAGCTTGTTCCAATACCAATCGTCCTAAATCACCGGCATCAGCGACTTCTACGTTAACCTCAATGGGCGTTTCGGGAACAAGTACACAAGCATTCCAAACATCATTCAAACGATAAGCGTGTATACTTCCATCCGGAATTATTACCTTTTTCATATCGGAACCGCTTAAGCTGCTGCTTACAGGAACCGGAGTTGATGTATGCAGACGAATTTCATGAAGGTTGTTAGTGCCATAAAATATGTATGTCCCCATCTGCTCAACACTTTCAGGAATATCTATTGATATCAGATTTCCATAATAAGATAACCCATAGTCCCCAATATAACGCAACGTCTTGGGCAAATTTATCTGACGAGACGTATAGTTATTAAACGTATACCTACTTTTCTTGTAGATAGAAACAACCGTATAATTTTCACCATCCACACAAATAACAGCCGGAATATTTAGGACCTCTACATATTTTGTTTGATACACATCCGCCAATTTATTTGTCTTATCAATATAATATTGTATACCATCAACGGTTACCCTTTCTGTAAAATTCCACTCATCCATAGGGATAAATTCCATATTATGAGCCGTCAATTCCGATGTTAGATTCCATTCCGTTTGAACATACACGGAAGAAGTTGCAACACCTCTATCTATGGTACGAGCATCACTAATGGCTTGAGCAAAGTCTTTCGATATGGTTGAAGCATCTATTGTATCGCATACCGCCAAATCCTCCTGAATAATCTTATCACGCTCTATAGCCTCATCAATGGAATTAATGGTATTTGCCAACAAGTCCAAATCGGAAGATTGCAATGTTCCATTCTCGTCCGCCGAGTCCGCTTTATCCTGCACGACTTTCAGCTCTGCCTTCAGTCCGAGATAGTCGTTCAGTGTTTCAGCATATACTTTCGAGTATTTTCTGGCATCGTATGTAGTAAAAGACATACTAGAAAGTTCACAAGTCCCCGTAGTTGACGTACTCGTTCTTTCGAATTTAAACTCTATAACATATTCTCCCGGTTCATCGAATGTGTACTTATAGGAATTGGAAGAAGAATAATACCTAGAACTATTATCGCGACTAAAAATAGTTTCAGTTACCGAATCATTAGATGCCGTAATAAGCAAAGAACTGTATCCTGGGCAGCAGTAGTAACACTTGAACACATCCCCCTTGGAAACATCAACCGTAAAGGAAGTATCGGCTGCCTCAACGCCCTCATATACATACCAATTCGGAACAGTTGTTGTAACGATTCCGACAGAACTTAACACACTCTCATCTGTCCCGGAAGCTCTTCCTTGTACGGCTGCGCGATTAGCGACTCCCACGGATTGTTGATTAGTGATATCACTCTCGGATTCGGTTTCGGGAGAATCACCCGACCGATTGCCTGCACCACTTGCAACGACAGTCAAACCGATGCAAGAGAAAGCTGCCAAGGCAAACAAAAAGAATTTCTTTCTCATTTTCTTTATTGTATTAAGTTAATTAAATTACATACTTTCCAAGAACAACATATTAAAGCACAAAACTACAAAATAAAATTATTGGGAAAGTGTTCCATTTCACTATGTTGGCTGACTTGCCTTATTTAATGTTTGAATCAACATGTTTTAGTTTATGAAACGTATTTTTCGGATATTAGGTTTTTGCGGTTC
>CAYSOK010000164.1:0-3597 GCA_964432645.1 uncultured Bacteroidaceae bacterium
TGGATGAACACCATACAACAAAAAAGAACGCTGACCTAAATCAGCGTTCTTTTTTGTTGGGCTACTCGGACTCGAACCAAGAATGACAGGACCAGAATCTGTAGTGTTACCATTACACCATAGCCCATTGTTATGTGTTGTTTTGTTTAACGGGTGCAAAGGTACGACTTTATTTTGAATCACCAAAACTTTTGGCGAAAAAATTGCACAAAACAGCAAAGATTTTTATTTTGTACCCTTCAAAAGCACAAAAATATGAAAAATCCACCTTATTTTATATCGATATTAAAAAAAACTCGTACCTTTGCAGCGCACTATTATATATACTATATGGTAAAAGACATTTTGATAAAGAATATCGTAGAAGGAATTCAAGAGAAAAAAGGTCGCGGAATTGTCATCGCCGACCTCACGAATATAGATGGAACCATCTGTAAGTATTTTGTAATTTGCGAAGGAGGCTCCCCCACACAAGTGGAAGCCATCGCCGGATCCATCAGCGATACGGTGCGCAAAAACTGCGGCGAAAAGCCCATCGGCGTGGACGGACTGCGCAATGCCGAGTGGGTGGCTATAGACTACTGTGACGTCATGGTACACGTCTTCCTACCGGAAGCACGCGACTATTATAAACTGGAAACACTCTGGGCAGACGCTAAAATCACTACACTGCCCGATTTAGACTAACGAAACCTTAATTGAACAATGAGTAACGAATCAAAGAAAAAGACCAATATGCCCCGGTTCAATATGAACTGGATATATCTTGTTATAATATTGGTACTGGTTACACTCTATTTCACCGGCACAGATACTCAGGTGAAAAAGGTAATCAACTACTCCGAATTCAAAACCTATGTGGAGAAGGGGTACGTAAACCGAGTGATAGCCGATAAGAAAGATGGCACACTGGAAATCTATGTAGGCTCGGAACACCTCCGCGAAGTGTTCCGCAGCGACCCCTCCAAGTTGGGCAAAGACCCTGCTATACAGGTGGAATACGGCTCCCTCGACAACCTCGACAAGTATCTCGACGACGAGAAAAAGGAGGGACACTTCACGGGATCCATCACCTACGAGAGCGGAGAGAGCTTCTTCGGCTCCATGTTTTGGAACATCTTCCCCCTCTTCTTTATTATACTCCTCTGGTTCTTCTTGCTCCGCAATATGGGCGGTGGAGGTGTCGGCGGCGGCATCTTCAACGTGGGTAAGAGCAAGGCAAAACTGGTGGAAAAGGGCAGCAAAGAGGTCTCACGCGTCACCTTTAAAGATGTGGCGGGACAGGCCGAGGCCAAACAAGAGGTGGAGGAAATTGTGGAATTCCTCAAGAACCCGAAGAAATTCACAGACTTGGGTGGTAAAATTCCTAAGGGCGCACTGCTAGTGGGTCCTCCGGGAACAGGTAAAACACTGCTCGCCAAGGCTGTAGCAGGAGAGGCCGATGTACCCTTCTTCTCCATGTCGGGTTCCGACTTCGTGGAGATGTTCGTGGGTGTAGGTGCTAGCCGTGTGCGCGACTTGTTCCGTCAGGCCAAGGAAAAGGCTCCTTGCATCATCTTCATAGATGAAATTGATGCTGTGGGACGTGCCCGCGGTAAGGGCGGTGCCATGGGAGGCAATGACGAGCGCGAAAACACTCTGAACCAGTTGCTTACAGAAATGGATGGCTTCGGCACCAACAGTGGTGTCATCATCTTGGCGGCAACCAACCGTGTGGATGTGCTCGACAAGGCACTGCTGCGTGCAGGACGTTTCGACCGTCAGATTCATGTGGACCTGCCCGATTTGAACGAACGTAAAGAGGTGTTCAAGGTACACTTGGCACCGGTCAAAATAGACGATACCGTGGACATCGACCTGCTGGCTCGACAGACTCCGGGATTCTCGGGTGCGGACATTGCGAATGTCTGCAACGAGGCGGCTCTTATCGCTGCGCGTCACTCCAAACAGGCGGTAGGCAAGGACGATTTCATGGCAGCCATAGACCGTATCATCGGTGGTCTGGAGAAGAAGAATAAGGTGATGACCAACGAGGAGAAGCATGCCATAGCCGTTCACGAGGCGGGACATGCCACCATCTCTTGGTTCTTGCGCTACGCGAATCCGTTGATCAAGGTGACCATCGTGCCGAGAGGTCGCTCGCTGGGTGCTGCGTGGTATCTGCCGGAGGATAGACAGATTTCTACCAAGGAGCAGATGCTCGATGAGATGTGTGCTACACTGGGTGGACGTGCAGCGGAGGAGGTGTTCCTGGGACACATCTCCAGTGGTGCGGTCAATGACTTGGAGCGTGTCACCAAGCAGAGTTACGGCATGGTGGCGTACATGGGTATGGGTACGGCGTTGCCCAACTTGTGTTACTACAATCAGGATGAGTATTCTTTCACCAAGCCCTACTCCGAGGCTACGGCTCAGGAGATTGATGCGGAGGTGAAGGCGATGATAAATACGCAGTATGCTCGTGCGAAGGCTCTTCTCGAGGAGAAGAAGGAGGGTCATGCTCAGTTGGCTAAGCTCTTGGAGGAGCGCGAGGTGATTTTTGCCGAGGATGTTGAGAAGATTTTCGGCAAGCGTCCTTGGGCGAGTCGTGCAGAGGAGCTGATGGCGATGAATGAAGCGTCTTCTGAAACGGAAAAAGAGGAGGCATAAGCGATGGGAGCAAAGAAAAAGAACCTGATGGTGCGTACCCTTACGGGGTTGGCTTTTGTCGCAATCATGGTGCTGGGCATAGAGGGGTCGCACGTGAGTTTCATGTTGTTGTTCCTGCTCATCACGGCGCTCTCGGTGTGGGAGTTTACGGGTTTGATGGGGAGCAACAGTGAAGTGAACCGACTGATTACTACCGTTTCCGGTGCGTATTTGTTCTTGGCGTTTTCTTCTTATATTTCGAAGATTATGCCGAGGGTGGTCTTTGTGCCTTACGTTTTGTCTGTGATATACTTGTTGGTAGAGGAGTTGTTCTTGAAGCGTGCGAATCCGGTGCAGAACTGGGTGGTAGCATTCGCTTCGCATCTCTACATCGCTCTGCCTTTTTCACTGTTGAGTTGTTTGGTATTCAATGTGGATCCGGCGGATGGTTCCACGGTTTATGTTCCGGTGTTTGCACTGTCTATATTTGTTTTCTTGTGGTGCAACGACACGGGAGCTTACTGTGTAGGTTCGCTCATGGGTAAGCACAAGATGTTTCCGCGTATCTCTCCGGCGAAGAGTTGGGAGGGTACCGTGGGCGGTGCTGTTGTGGCTGTGGCGTGTTCTTACCTTATATATAGATACACGCAGGTATCCTCTCCGTTGGTTTGGGGAGGTTTGGCGCTTGTAGTGGTTGTTTTCGGTACTTTGGGAGATTTGGTGGAGTCGCAGTTGAAGCGTACGATTGGCATCAAGGATTCCGGAAACATATTACCGGGACACGGTGGGATTCTCGACCGGTTTGACAGCAGTTTGGTGGCGATTCCGGCGGCGGTTTGCTACCTACATGTAGTGACGTTTTATTTTTGATATATGAGTCCTCAAAAAAACCGGCACGTGGTACATGCCGAATGGATTTAATTCGTGTGAATGTTTTTGCCATTCGGGATGTTCCACGTGCCGGTTTTT
>CAYSOK010000165.1:0-3592 GCA_964432645.1 uncultured Bacteroidaceae bacterium
CTTGAAAAATAATGTAAAGATACTATGTAACCTTAAAAATGTTCTTTTTTGCCCCTTTTTTATATCCTATGTTATTGTTTATTCGTACCTTTGCCCTATATATGTAAAGAATGAAAATAGAATTTATAGGTATGAAACGGAGCGGAGTGTATTTTGCTATGGTTCTCTGTGTCCTACTTTTTGGCGTGAAAACAGCCCACGCACAGAAGAAATTGGCACAGTATTGTGTTGCTTTTTACAATCAAGAGAACCTCTTTGACACCATTCACGATGCCGGAAAGAACGACTATGAGTATCTGCCGGAGGGAGTGAACAAGTGGAATAGTATGCGCTATCTCAGCAAGTTGAAGAACATGGCAAAGGTGATTTCCATGTTTGGTGAACGCGAGATAACGGTAAACGGCGAGAAGAAAAAAGTACAGGTGCGTCCCGCCATCATCGGACTCTCCGAGGTGGAGAACATCGGTGTGCTGCACGACCTGGTGGCTCAACCTGCCTTGCAGAATCGCAATCTCAAGATTGTGCATGTGGAGGGACCCGACAA
Organism: uncultured Bacteroidaceae bacterium; assembly: GCA_964432645.1. Lineage (GTDB taxonomy): Bacteria > Bacteroidota > Bacteroidia > Bacteroidales > Bacteroidaceae > CAZUTW01. The sequence goes on from CAYSOK010000165.1 coordinate 545, forward strand.
GCGAGGCATCGATGTGGCTTTCTTGTTGGACAGCACGCAGTTTAAGTTGCAGTCTACCAACTACGTGAACTACATCTACGAAAACGGTGATACCGTTCGCAAGACACGTGGCTTCCTGGTGGTACGTGGAGTGTTGGCAGGCGAAGATGTGGCAGCCATTGTAAACCACTGGCCCAGTAGAGGTGCCGGAAGCGAGTTTCGCGAGATGGCAGGTAGACAAGTTCGTCGCGTGAAAGACTCCCTGCAAGTGCTGAACCCCGACATCAAACTCTTCATTATGGGCGACTTAAACGACGACCCAACCAATAAGAGTGTCACCGAAGCCCTCGGCGCCAAGCACAAGGTGAAGGACACCGGCAAGCAAGACATGTACAACCCTTGGTACGATGTCATTAAGAAAGGTCAAGGCACCCTGCTCTACGACGGCAAGTGGAACCTCTTCGACCAGATTATGCTCACCGGCAACATGCTGAACGGTACCGACAGAAGTACCCTCACCTATCAACGACCCGAAATCTTCAGTCGTGAATTCATGTTCCAAACCGAAGGAAAATACAAAGGTGCCCCCCTGCGCACCTACTCCGGAGGCGTATGGTTGAACGGATACAGCGACCACCTACCCACCCTCGTCTGGTTGGTCAAGGAGGTGAAGTAATCCCTGCACAGAGAAAGAAAATATTAGAGTGTAAGATATAACAGAATTAGGTTAATGAAGAAAAGAGTAAAAATGCTGGGAGCGCTGATGGGTATGGTACCCATGGCGATGGCACAGCAAGTTACGGAACAGGAGACTGATTCCGTACAAAACGCCTTTCGCGACGACAATGCCACCTTCATCTTCTCCGAAGATCAGTTGGGTGAAGACGACGACAATGCTCGTGTGGCATCGGTGGTTTCCAGTCAGAGTGACCCCTATATGTCTGAAGTAGGCTATCTGTTTAGCCCCATGCGCTTCCGTTACAGAGCGTATGACTCTCAGTACAACCGCAACTTTATGAACGGTATGCTGATGAACAATGTGGAGAGTGGTCGTTTCTCCTTCTCCGGTATGACCGGCGGACTGAACGATGCGACCCGTAATAAGGAGGGTGTGGGATTCTATGACCACAACAACTTCGGTTACTCCAATGTGGGTGGCGCTACCAACATCAACCTGCGTGCCGGACAGTATGCTGCCGGAAGCAAGGTGGGACTGGCGGCTACCAATCGTAACTATATCTTGAGAGGTACCTACACCTACGCTACCGGCGTGCTTGCCAATGGCTGGAGCTTTATGGGTAGCTTGGCATATCGCTGGGCAAACCAGGGTGTTATCGAGGGTACATTCTACAATGCACTGAGTTATATGCTGGGTGCCGAGAAGTATATCAACGACAAGCATCACCTCTCCTTCGTGACGTGGGGAGCTCCCACCGAACGCGGACAGCAGGGTGCTGCTACCGAAGAGGCTTACTGGTTGGCAAACAGCCATTACTACAACCCCTATTGGGGATATCAAAACGGCAAGAAGCGTAACAGCCGCGTGGTAACCGAGTACTCTCCGAGTGCCATGCTGACATGGGACTTCAAGGCGGATGAGAAGACCAAGTTGACAACGAACGCCAGCTTCACGTACTCCATGTACGCCTCTACGGCACTGAGTTACAACAACTCATACAACCCTATGCCTACCTATTACAAGAACTTGCCGAGTAGCATCTTCAATGTCTACGACCCGAGTTTCAATAATGGTAACTATCTGAACAGCCACGAGGGTATCCTGGATGCCTACAACTCTCTGTACGACTATTGGACCGCTTGCAAGGCCAACCGCCAGGTGCAGTGGGACCGCATCATCGCTCAAAACCAGGCAGCCAATGCCGAAGGACGCGATGCTCTGGTGTATCAGGAGAAACGTCACAACGACCAGATGGTATGGCGCTTGAACTCCGTGTTCGATAAGTTGCTGAACGCCAATAACCGTTACACCTTGGGTGTGAGCTTGAACCACACCAAAGGTATGCACTACAAGACCATGGCAGACCTCTTGGGAAGTACTCACTTCACCGATATCGATTCCTACTCTCTTTCTCGCTACGGAGAGAACTCCTCCGAGATTCAGAACGATTTGGACAACCCGAACCGTAGCATCAGCGTAGGCGACCGTTTCGGTTACGACTATGATATCTATGTAAACAAGGCACAAGCATGGGGTCAGTACAGTGTGACTGCCGGCGATTTCGATGCCGTACTCGGTGCCGATATCGAGGGAACCACCATCGAGCGTCACGGTAACATGCGCAACGGTCGTGCTCCCGAATACTCCAAGGGAAGCAGTGGCACCGCCAAGTTCTTGGGCGGCGGCGGTAAGTTGCAGTTGGGTTATCGCCTGTTCGGTACCAGCAAGTTTACCCTGAGCGGTAGCTACGAGAGTCAGGCTCCGTTGGCAAACAATGCCTTCGTAGCACCTCGTATCAGCAACAACTTTGCCAACAATCTAGAGAACGAGCGTATCTTCAATGCCGAAGCCGCATATCAGTTCCACTTTGGAATCCTGAGTGGTAAGGTATCCGCATACTACACCCGCATGAACGACCTTACCTATCAGACCGCGTTCTACAACGATGATGCAGGTTATCTGACCTACCTCACCATGACCGATATGAACAAGTCGTACAAAGGACTCGAGGCAGCCGTCACCCTTAAGTTGACCAACAACTTGAAGTTGAACCTCCTCGGAACCATCAGCGATGCCAAGTACGTAAACAACCCGTCAGCACAGTTGGCATACGAGGGAACCAACGCTACCACTATGAACGAGATGAACCAGTGGATCAACCCGGTAAACGGCGAAGAGATGCCCCTTAAGGTTATCCTCGACGGTACCCGTGAAGGAAGCACCCCGCTCACCGCAGCCAGTGTAGGTCTGGATTACAACATCAACGGATGGTACTTCAGCGTAAACCTGAACTACTACAGCCGTGTCTACATCAGTCCGAGCTTCTACACCCGTTTGGGTAGCATCATGGACGACAGCGACAACAACGGTCAGTACTTCACCTACGATCA
>CAYSOK010000166.1:0-3582 GCA_964432645.1 uncultured Bacteroidaceae bacterium
TTTTTTTGTGTTTTGTGATACGTAAAATGTGAAAAAATAACTATATTTGCAGGCAATATACCATAAGTTTAGATAATACTAATAATTAAAATATCAAATAGACGATGCAAAACAAATGGTTAGTTAGCTTCATCGCGGTTCTTATGATTGCGGTTTGCGGCTTTTACCTCTCCTTCTCCTTCGTCACAAGTCGATGCGAGAAGGAAATCGCCCAAGTTACCGAAACACAGGGCGAGGAGGCAGGTGCGCGTTACCGTGATTCGCTGATGAGCCACCCCGTTTACATGACCTTCATGGGCGGTGGCTACACGTTGAAAGAGTGCCGTGAGATGGAGGTGGGCTACGGATTGGACTTGCAAGGAGGTATGAACGTCATCCTTGAAGTGTCCGTTCCCGATGTGGTTAAAATTTTGGCAGACCATAAGTCTGACGAGGCCTTCAACAAGGCTCTTAAGTTGGCTGCCGATGAGTCTGTAAAGAGTCAGAGCGACTTCGTTAGCTTGTTTGTGAAGAACTACAAGCAGGAGGCAGGTGACGGCAAGTTGGCTCAAATCTTCGCTACGCAGCAGTTGCGCGGCAAGGTGAATACCAACAGTAGCGACTCAGAGGTGGAGAAGGTGCTTCGCGAAGAGGTAAAGGCTGCAATCGATAACTCCTATAATGTCCTTCGTAGCCGTATCGACCGCTTCGGTGTGGCTCAGCCTAATATCCAGACGTTGGAGGGACAGATGGGACGTATCATGGTGGAGATGCCGGGTGTTAAGGAGCCGGATCGTGTGCGCTCTCTCTTGCAGGGTAGTGCCAACTTGGAGTTCTGGGAGACTTACAACTCTTCCGAGATTACCCCGTATTTGGCTCAGTTGAACAGCCGTTTGGCTGCCGAGGGTACCGAATCTTCCAAGAAGACGGTGAGTGCCGAGGATTCCGTATCGGTTGATTCCGCTGCCGTAGCCGCTGTTGCCGATAGCGCGAAGAAAGACAACGCTAAGGACTTGTTGGCTAAGATGAAGGAGAATAAGTCTGCTTCTTCCGAGGGTGCCGATATTGACCAGTTGCGTAAGAGTAATCCGTTGTTTTCACGTCTGCAGCCCGTTCAGGGTGACTATGGTTGTGTGGTCGGTTTTGCCAGCCACCGCGATACAGCAGCCGTTAACGCCATGTTGCGTTCCGCAGCTGCCAAGCAGGTTCTTCCGCGTGACCTCGACCTGAAGTGGGGTGTAAAGGCCATGGGAGAGTCTTCCGATGTGTTTGAACTTTATGCTATTAAGATAACCGAGCGTGACGGTCGTGCTCCGATTGAGGGCGATGTTGTGGTGGATGCGAAGGATGACTTCGACCAGCAGTCCAACCGTCCTTGCGTAAGCATGAGCATGAACAGCGACGGTGCTCGTCGTTGGGCTGCGTTGACTAAGGCCAATGTGGGTCGTGCTATTGCGATTGTGCTCGATGGTTATGTGTACAGTGCTCCGAATGTAAACAGCGAGATTACCGGTGGTAATTCACAGATTACCGGTAACTTTACGCTTGAGGATACCAAAGACTTGGCAAACGTATTGAAGTCCGGTAAGATGCCGGCGCCTGCACGTATCGTACAGGAGGATATCGTGGGTCCGTCTCTCGGTCAGCAGTCTATTAATCAGGGTATGTGGTCCTTCGTGGTTGCCTTCGTACTCTTGATTATCTATATGTGTGTCATGTATGGTTTCCGTGCAGGTATGGTGGCCAACGTGGCGTTGATTCTCAACCTCTTCTTTACGTTGGGTGTTTTGGCATCCTTCAAGGCTGCTCTTACCATGAGCGGTATTGCCGGTTTGGTTCTTTCTTTGGGTATGGCTGTGGATGCCAACGTGCTTATCTACGAGCGTACCAAGGAGGAGTTGCGTGCGGGTAAGAATGTGAAGAATGCGTTGGCTGCAGGTTATAGCAATGCTTTCTCTGCAATTGCCGACTCTAACTTGACTTCTATCATCACCGGTATCATCTTGTTCAACTTCGGTACGGGTCCTATTCGTGGATTTGCTACCACCTTGATTATCGGTATCGTGGTATCCTTCTGTACCGCTGTATTCTTGACTCGTTTGGTATTCGATTACATGATGTCTAAGGATAAGTGGTTGGATCTTACCTTTGCAACCGGAGTTTCCAAGAATCTCATGCAGAACACCAAATATCACTTCATGGGCATCTACAAGAAGTCCTTCAGTGTGTTCGGTATTCTCGCTCTTATCTGTATCGGTTCTTTCGCTGTACGTGGTTTGAGTCGCAGTATCGACTTCACGGGTGGACGTAACTTTGTGGTTCAGTTCGATGAGAAGGTTCAGAAGGAGGATATCGATGCTTGTTTGAATCAGGCATTCGAGGGCGCTAACGTGAGTGCTATCTCTCTGGGTGACGGTACTCGTGTACGTGTTTCCACCAACTATATGATTGAAGACAACTCTGCCGATGTTGATACCAAGATAGAGACCATCCTTTACGACAACTTGAAGAAGGGCGGTTTCTTGAAGGAAGATGTTTCTCTCGAGAAGTTTATCAATCGTGATGTTCAGGATGGCGGTTCCATTATTAGTTCTCAGAAGGTAGGTCCTTCTATTGCGGAGGATATCACCTATGGCGCTATTTGGAGTGTGCTGTTGGCATTGGTTGCTATCTTCATCTACATCATGATACGATTCCGCAGTGCAGCCTTCTCTACCGGTGCGGTAGTGGCTCTGGCAATCGATACCTTATTGATTATAGGTATCTATTCACTCTGCTGGGGTTGGATGCCGTTCTCTTTGGAGATTGACCAGACCTTCATTGGTGCCATCTTGACGGCTATCGGATATTCTATCAACGATAAGGTGGTCATCTTCGACCGTATTCGTGAGTACATAGGATTGTATCCGAATCGCGAACGTCAGCGTTTGTTCAACGATTCTTTGAACTCTACGTTGGCTCGTACCATCAACACCTCTGTATCTACGTTGATTGTGTTGCTGTGTATCTTCATCCTCGGTGGTGATAGCATACGTAGCTTCGCCTTCGCGATGATTTTGGGTGTCGTTATCGGTACTTGTTCTTCTCTGTTTGTTGCCGCTCCTACTGCCTACTTGGTATTGGGTCGCAAGATTCAGGACAAGAACTTCAGCGACGAGGAAGAAAAATAAACTCATTTGGGGGACGATGGGATAAGCTCAGTTCCATCGCCCCCTTTTATTCTTTACCTAGAAGTGCGACGGCAGTGTTTGCACTTGTACGACTCTCGATGGGGTAAGACTCTAACCTAAACGTTTGAGCTTATCTTAATACAATATCAAAAACTGTATTTAGATAAAAAAAGACAATATGAAAGGAAAAACCGGTTTACAAATGGCTGTTGCACTAGGTTTGGTGGCTACATCAAACATGCTAACGTCATGCCAGCGGGACTTCGATTTCTACGATCCCGATTACGTGAAGCAACAGTATGCACAGAGTTGGGAGAACACCTTCGGTGAGATTGATTCCCAACAAGATTGGAGTATGGCAAAAAAGGCTACGGTAAATTACACCGTATACCTGGATGGATTGGAGACGTATAAGTTACAGCTCTTCACTAGC
>CAYSOK010000167.1:0-3580 GCA_964432645.1 uncultured Bacteroidaceae bacterium
CCGATGCAAAAATGCTCAAAAATATTGGCGAGAACCTCCGAATCGGTGATAATACCTTCGCCTGTGATCTGTGCCAAATCCTGCAAAACCGATTTTAAATCCTCCGCAATCAACTCACCACTCAATCCCGCATCCATCGACTGCGAAACCAACGACAAATCCTGCTGCGCACGAAGCAAACTCTCGTAATGACGCGTCGACGTCACAATCACATCGTTCGCCTGAATCTCCGGAATATCCGCCGCCGACACAATCGCTGACTCCAACTCCGAAAGGTGCAAACCTTCCTTCGCCGAAATGCAAATCGTCCTCAGAGCGACATCCGGAACCTCCATCGGGCGCTCGTCTATCTTGTTGATAACGAGAATCAAAGACTTCCCCTCACAACGCTCACACATCTCCTGCACCTCCTCCGACGTCACCGGAGCATCCACCACCCACAGCACTATGCGCGCCTCCTCCATCTTGCGGAAAGTACGCTCTATACCCAACCTCTCCACCGTATCCTCCGTGCGGCGAATGCCGGCAGTGTCAATAAAACGGAAGGTCACACCCTGCAGCGTGATGCAATCCTCTATCACATCGCGCGTGGTGCCGTGGATGTCGCTCACAATCGCACGCTCCTCGTGCAAAAACTGATTGAGCAACGTACTCTTACCCACATTCGTCTTCCCCACAATCGCCACGTTGATGCCCTGCTTAATCGCCTGACCCACCTTGAACGAATGCGCCAGGCGCGCTATGTGCTCCTCTATCGTCGCCGTCAACGAACGTAACTCCGTGCGGTCGGCAAACTCCAACTCCTCGTGGTCGCTAAAGTCCAATTCCAACTCCAGGAGCGACGTCAACTTCAGTAATTCCCCCCTCAGTTCCTGCAACTTAGTGGAAAAATTACCCCGCAACTGACCCAGCGCAATATCATGCCCAGAACGATTCTCCGCAGCAATCAAATCCGCCACCGCCTCCGCCTGCGACAAATCCATCTTGCCGTTCAGAAACGCCCGTTGCGTAAACTCCCCACGCTCCGCCTGTCGGCAACCGCTCTCTATCAACAATCGAAGAATCTCCCCGATGATGTAGCGCGAAGCATGGCACGAAATCTCACACGAATCCTCTCCCGTGTAAGAATGCGGGGCACGGAAAACACTCACCAACACCTCGTCGATGAGATGCGTCTCCTCCCCAACCTTTTCTATTATGTGTCCGAAATGTACCGTGCGCGGAGCCGCCTCCTCCAGTCGGGTTCTGCCACGAAAAATGCGGTCGGTTATCGCCAGCGCCTCCTTGCCGGAAACGCGAACAACCGCAATGGCTCCCCCCGGCGCGGTAGCAAGCGCGCAAACGGTGTCGTCGTTGAGATATGTCATATAGCTTTATATTCTGTCAAGTACCCGTGTGATGAGGTGGTCTATGTTGTTCTTATACTGCGTGTCGGCGTTCAGTGTGCGACGGTTGGCTATCACCATGCAACAGGTGGTGGCGTGGTGACCCAACAGACGGGAGAGTCCGGCTACTGCACTGCTCTCCATCTCGAAGTTGGTGATTTGCAGTCCGTTGTACTCAAAGGACTCTATCCTCTCGTTGAGCGATGGCTGTGCCAACGGTATGCGTAGTTCTCTTCCTTGCGGTCCAAAGAAACCTCCGCAGCTGATGGTGATGCCGTGCAGCATGTCACTCCCCGCTATGCGTTCCGTCAGTTCGGGGTCGGCATCGATCACATAGGGCGAACCGCACTGCGCATTCCAGTTCACATGCTTCTTGAACGCCTCCTCCAGTGCCAAGTCGCACACCTCGTTGCGTCCGGCGTAGAAGTTCAGCAACCCGTCGAAGCCGATGCTCTTGACGCTCGCGATAAACGTGCCTACGGGGGCATTCATCTGCAATCCTCCGCAGGTGCCGATACGTACCAAATCCAGCTGCTTCAGTGTGGGTTTCAGCTCTCGCGTCTTGAAATCTATGTTGGTCAGCGCATCCAGTTCGTTTAGCACGATGTCTATGTTGTCGCATCCTATCCCTGTGGAAACCACCGAGATACGCTTCCCCTTGTAGCTACCCGTCATGGTGTGGAACTCACGACTCTGCACGTCGCACTCCAGAGACTCAAAATGTTTTGCCACCGTTGCCACGCGTCCCGGGTCTCCCACCAGAATAATCTTCTCCGCCAGTTGTTCCGGACGAACGTGAAGGTGAAATACGCTACCATCCTCGTTGATGATAAGTTCCGATTCTGCAAAATACGACTTCATGTGATGCCTCCTTATTCTTTAGATGTTGATTGAATTTCCTTGTTGCGAATCTCCTTTTCCAGCTGTTGAATCGCTTTATAATCCTCTGTGTATAAATCCTCTAGTGGCAGTATCACCTCCTTGAGTTTCTCCCGTTCGGTGGCGTTGGCAGCGGCATATTGTTCGCGCAGAGCGGAGAGTTGTTTGTCCGTCTTCTGCCACTCACTCTTCTTTTGGTTCAGTTGCAAGAACAGCTGTTTTGCCTCGGAGGATTGGAACTGAGTGATGTCGTTGTAGCCCTCCGAGTGGTCGCCGATAATCACCCTATCCACCCCCTTGGTACTCTCCGTATTCACCGTATTACGAGCCGTAAGCATGCGTGTCCTGGCCTGTGTCACCGCCTCCTCGTCCTCCCACGTATCGGCTATGCGGTCTATGCGGGCACGTTGCCGCAGTGTCTCCGTTTCGTTGGTGGAGAAGTTGTACACGTCTCGTGTTTCCGTAGGGATAAAGATGTAGATACACACCTTACCTTCAGGCTGATAGCGGTCGCTGGCGAACCATCCCAATTGGTTGGTTTCGTCGATGGCCAGCATGTAGTCGTTGGCGGGGGAGTTGAAGGGCATACCGATGTTTTCCGATTTCAGGAAGGCCTTTTCCGTGGCGTTGTATCGTGTCACGAAGATGTCGTATCCCCCCAGGCTGTTGTTGCCCTTGGCGGCATAGTAGAAGGTGATGCCGTCGGAGCACATGAAGGGGTAGTTACGGTTTTCCTTAGCGGCGCTCATCCCCTGCAGTAGTTCGGGTTCGCTCCAAGTGTTGTTGATGTTTTCGCTTTGGTAGAGTCCCAATCGTCCATGTTCATCTTTTTGGGAGATATAGGCCACGGTATTGCGTTCGTTTACGAAGACCGTTCCCTCGTTTTTTGCGTCGTCCGTACCATAGAAATGGTTGTACGTCATGATTTTACCTTCGTTGTTGCTCAGGGCATAGAAGTAGAGGAAGTTTGCCTTATCCACCACGAGACTATCCACGATGGTCACTTTTTCCGTAGCCTCCAGCATACGTTGTCCTCTGCGTGCCTGTTCCAAGAGTTCCTCCTGTTGGGTGGTACTTTGTTTGCGTCGTTTCAGTGTATTGATTTCGCTATTGAGTGCATTAATAGCTTCGCTGAAGCGGTACTCCTTGAACAGTGTTTCGGAGTTTTGTGCCGATGCCGTGTAGAGGTTGATTCCCGGCGCGAGCAGTCCGACGATAAGGATATTTTTTATATTCATATTGAATGCATTCTTATAAAACTTCGACAAACTTACAAAAAACTTCCGATATATGGTGCGTAAGGCAGGATTTTGTTC
>CAYSOK010000168.1:0-3568 GCA_964432645.1 uncultured Bacteroidaceae bacterium
GCAATCTCCGTGATGTCGGAAACACTAATCTCATCATCCTCGTTCACATCCGACGCCCAATGATGTATCGCCGTGTTGCTCGGGTCGAGAATCAAATCCGCAACACTCGTGATATCCGCAACCGAAACAGAACCATCCGCATTCGCATCCCCCTTGGTGTCACCCACGGAAACATGGAAGTTGAAGTTCACACGAGCATACTTCTTGTTCACCGCATCGTAGCAGTAACGCAAACACTCACGAACCAAATAACGCTGATGCTTCTTCAGTACACCCGGCATCTGACCAATTCCAAAAGCCAAGTTGCTTGCACTAAACTCCACAAAGACACGAGGATCGTTGGAGTACGAACCAGCCGGCAACTTCGCAATGGTGGATGTCGTAGACGCAGAACCACCAAACCAATAACCGATTCCATTGGTCGTGTAAGCTATGTTGTTGATGAGACCATTCGGCTTCAACGCCAACAACATCACCTTACCCTCACCCGGACCAGCAGAATTGTAGCTAACCATACGGTCCGCTATGCTTGAAGGCTGCATAACAAAAGCCTGTCCCAACGTCTCCAAATCCTTCTCGGACAAGTAATACGTGACACCCTCGTACGAAGTACTGCTCGGAGTCAGATTTACATAAATATCGATGTCCGCATCCTGCGGAGTAGCATCAGCATCAATCTTGACGTGACCCGTCACATCCGTATTGCTGAACTCCACCTGATATGGCCACTGGTCGTCAGCAACACCATCGTCATCGTCCCATTTGTGCACAAAGTACACGCCCTTCTTCGTGTTATTGTTGTAAGGAGCCGGAGACACCACATACCACAACTTCTCCGTGTTGGCAGGAACCGTAAAGTAGGTGGTATCCGCCACATTGACCACAGAAGTACCATCGTTTCTCAAACGACGCATATCGCTATACACGCGCGTACCATCCTTTAATAGCGCAACATATCCCGTGCAGAAACCCACACGAGAACCCGCACCACCGGTGAAACTGTTGTATCGCGTAACGGACTTCTTCTTAGAAGCATCCAGTTCACTATAGTTGTTGGTTATACCCGGGTCGTCGTCAGCCAGATAAGCATGCGGAGCCAGCGGAGTGAAGTAACAAGCAATCTTCGTACCCCCTGCCGGAACACTTAGCGGAATCAAGTTGTAACCCGTCACCTGCGGACAACTCTTGTACGCCACCTGCAACTTACCATCGCCCACATCCACATAATTGTATTGATGCTTACCAATCCAACTCTTACCATACTCACGAATATTGTCCAAGTCGAATGTCGCAGCACGTGCCGCCGCATCGTACATCTCCGTGTAGAAATCCTCCACCGTGTACGCCGGATCATCTTGTTGCATCAAGGACATGTACACCTCGCAAGGATCCTGCTCACTTGTAGCACCTCGCCATATTCTACCGATGATGTCCTCGCCATGCTTCGCCACAAAGTAGTGATGCAGATAAGTGCTCTGATAGCGCATCCATTCGTGCGTAAACGCCAAGTTGTAACGCTCCTGATACAGAGGCATGTGATCGTTGAAACGCTCTGCCGGGAAGTTCATGAAGGACTGCCATTCAGCCGTTTGCTCCCAGAAGGTAGACCCCTTACCGGTAGAATAGCGGAAACCTGCAAAGCCCCCCAAGTCGCAGTAGCACTGGTACTGGAAACTATGTCCGCACTCATGCGCAATGGTAGAACCCACCGGTTGACAAGTAGACGGACTAATCCACATACCACCAATCGTGTTGTCGAAGCCGGAACCATACGCCATCCAGTCGGTAGTGAAAAAGAGCAAGATCACCATCTTGTACTTATCCAATTTAGATACACCCTTACCCACCTCGGCAAATTTCAGCTTGTTAATGTATAAGTCGTAGTATGCCTCCAAGTGCTCCAAGAGATCGTCTACATCCACCTTAGGAACGCTTCCGGTCCACGTCTTCTTGTTCGGGTCAGCACCGAATCCTGCCTGCCAGAACACTATGAAGTTATCACTCTCCTTACTACGAGCCTTACACCACGTAACCGTAGTATCCGTTACCTCAGCCGTAGCACTATATGTGCCATTGTCACCTCCCCTTATGTTTGTAGGAAGATACACCGTCTTATCGGCCATTGCTGTTGAAACAGACGCCTGCAAAAGCATCGCCGACAAGCAAGCTATGATGGTTTGTTTCTTCATATTGTATTGTTTTTAGAAAATTAGTTGTTCCCTATAATGTAAAAAAAGAGGCACTTCAAAAGTACCTCTTCCTTGTGGGTAGTGATGGATTCGAACCACCGAAGGCGAAAGCCAGCAGATTTACAGTCTGCCCCATTTGGCCACTCTGGTAACTACCCATGCGCCGTGCATTTCTCAAACGCACGGCAAAGGTACGAATTATTTTTTAAACAACCAAGCGTAATTGACCATTTTTATTGCAGTAACCGCACATTCGTCTCCTTTATTGCCCAAACAGCCCCCTGCACGGTCCGCTGCCTGCTGCATATTGTTGGTTGTAATGAGTCCGTAGATTACGGGAACATTACCGGAAACGTTCAGTTCTGCCAGTCCTTGGGTGGTTCCTGCACAGATATAATCGAAGTGAGGAGTATCTCCGCGCACCACGCAACCTATGGCAATTACTGCATCGTAAAAGCCGCTTTTGGTCATCTGCGCTGCACCGTAAATCAGCTCGAAGCTGCCCGGCACGGTCATCACCTTAATATTCTCCTCTTTTGCTCCGTGCTTCATGAGAGTCTGCTGTGCTCCGTGCAGCAGTGCACCGGTGATGTTGTTGTTCCACTCGCTTACCACTATGCCGAAGCGCATTCTGCTGGCATCGGGTACAGACTCAAAATCGTATTCGGATAAATTTGTTGTTGCCATATCTATAGATTATTCAGAAACACGTTCCAGATACTTGTCGATGGTCTGGTATGCCATGGAGTTTACATACTTGGTCTTTACCTCCTCGTAGCACTCCTTTGCTTTTGCTTTGTTGCCTTGAGACTCGAAGATCTCGCCTGCTTCTACCAGATAGGTGGGGCTCAGACTGTTGTTGTCTGCCTTGTGTGCGGCTTCCAGGAGGGTGCTGGTGGCCTTGTCCGGGTTGCCTACATTGGCGTAGCAGTTACCCAGTGTTCCGAGTGCTGCCGGAGAGATCATCTCGTCGCCGCAAGAGCTGTAGTCCTCCAGGTAGGTGATGGCGTTCTGGTAGTCACCGGTCTGTGCGTAGCTCAAACCTGCGTACAACTTCGCCAGGTTACCGGCCTTGGTGCCGCTGTAAGAAGATGCTATGTCCAGGAAACCTTCGAAGGTCTTGCCGTCGCCCTTGAGAGCCTTCTCGTAGTCGCCCTGCTCAAAATAAGCCTGAGCCTGATAGATGGCCTCGTCAGCCTTCTGGCTACGTGGGTCGAAATAACCGAATTTAAGTGCTATGACGATAGCCACCACGGCAATTACGCCACATGCTCCATACAGGATGCCTTTCTTGTACTTGTCAAAGAAGGTTTCCTCGAAGGCACCTTCCATACTTGCCGTATTCTGCGGCTGTTTTTTGTTTACCATTTTATCTTTTC
>CAYSOK010000169.1:0-3558 GCA_964432645.1 uncultured Bacteroidaceae bacterium
ACAAAAAAGCCCGACGCACTTCAAATACTGCATCGGGCAAAAAATATGAAAAAAGATCGTTCTTTTAATCCTCAAACTTATCCTTGAAACTATCAAGCTTCTTGCGATAATAACTCTCTACATCCTTCCATTTATAATAAGGCGCCTGATTGGTCGCAATAGGGAGGGTCGCTTCATTCTCATTCAATAGCACTTTGACCAAAATGTCATCGTCCGCATTCTTGGTGCGATAAAAAATAAATTGAATGTTGCATGCCATCGGGAAGATACGGTAGCCCTGCCAACGCTCACCCAACTGGTTGAAATCCTCAATCTGCTCGTTGCAATTGTTCAACTCCAACAAACAAGCCAACGGCAAAACACAAATTTCATGACCAAAACGCAACGTCACATTATTGTCCTTGGCAACCACACACGTATCGGCCGTATCCAATATGTTCTTCAATAAGTAACGCTGTGTGTAAGGAATACGGTTGTCCGCCAATGGAGAGGGACCGAAGTTCAAATACCAATATGCATTGCGCTTCTGCCACATGTCATAACGCTCTTGCTCGGTAAACAAATCGCTGAAATCTACATTCAAATCCAAACTCTGCTCATTCGCCATGATGCTAAACAACTGAGTGTAAAGCTTGCGCGTATTCACCTTCTCCCTTACATAATCGGAATTGCTGAAGAGAGCCGCCATCAATCGCTCCGGATGTATGTGCTCATCGTAGTATTGATCCAACTGCTTCTGACCCTTCTTGCGGTATTTCTCTGCAGCACCGTCCCAATAGTTCATGTAATACATCTCCGCTTCACTCGCATCCGTGGAAATCTGTAACTCAGGATTCAACTCCGCCAAACGCTGTGTCTCACTTGTCATACTCAAGATGCAACGAATCACTACCGTAGACTTAGCGTTCACCCGCGTATTCCCCTTGAATACCTCCGGAAAACGATGGAACATGCGGTCGGCTATGCCGCGATGTTGCTTGTGACCCAGCGGAGTCAACTCGCCAAGACGCTTCTGTGAGGCCTGATAAACCGTAGTGACACGCTTGAAAACATCCTTACCAAACGTTGTAAGCATGTTGGTGTCGTTGGCAGCTTTCAACACTTCGTAAGGGCGTTTGTATTCATTACTGCCGATGAGCCAACGAGAACCGTGACGTCCGTAGTGACTGATGTAGAACGGTTTATATCCCTTGGGGGCTTTCGTGAGTTTCGCCTCCGGAGTGGGATACGCCAAATAGTTGCTTGCCGCATATTCCGGATTGGCCTTTAATTCCTCCCGAACATCGCGCGCATGACCACATAGAGTAGCGCCTATGAGGGCAATGATTACATAACTTCTAATCTTCATAATTCTGTTTTTGAATAATATGCAAAAGTAAACAAAATATCCGAATATGCCATGTGCTTGCTGAAAATTTTCGTATCTTTGCACCGAAATTTAGGAAAGTAATGTTAAGGTATCATCTTATAGCTCTTGTTGTTGTAGTAATATGGGGTACTACGTTCATCTCCTCCAAGCTGTTGTTGGAGGCGGGGATGTCGCCTATAGAGATTGTGAGTATTCGCTTTTTTCTTGCTTATTTGGGTATGCTGGCTTACAATCATCATCGTCTTTGGAGTGTGGGGCTGAAGCATGAACTCATAATGGTGGCACTGGGAGTGACCGGCGGTTCTCTCTATTTTGCAGCCGAGAACTATGCTCTCACGGTGGCGTATTGTACCGATGTGGCCATTATTATAGGCCTAACCCCGCTGCTTACTACCTTTTTGAATGCCTTGGTGCACCACAAACGTATTTCGTGGGGAATGCTCTTGGGTAGTGTCATTGCCTTTGGTGGTGCTGCTATGGTGATATTGGGCGGTGGCGATACGTTGCATTTCTATTTCTGGGGCGATCTATTGGCGCTTATTGCCGCATTGCTGTGGAGTACTTATACGGTGCTCACCAAGAAGGTCGATGCCTATTATCCCACCTCCTTTATTATAAGAAAGGTGTTCTTCTATGGTTTTATTACACTGCTTCCGTTCCATTTCTTGCAGTATCACACCTTCGATTTTACACAACTGCTCTCTCCGGTGGTAGGAGGAAACTTGTTGTTCCTGTCCTTGTGTGCTGCACTCATGTGTTATCTTCTTTGGAACATTGTGGTGAAGAAAATCGGTGCCATCGCTTGTACCAACTATCTCTATCTGCAACCTGCTGTCACGATGTTGGTGTCCTCGTGGGTGTTTGGTGAACCCGTTACTTTCTTTTCGCTTCTGGGGTTGCTTATGACCATTGTGGGGTTGGGGATAGCGGATAGAACGAAATGAAATAACGAAGGAAGTAATTTTATGCTTTATAACATGTGTTTCTGAAAATTTGTTATTAAATAGCTTGCTTTTGGGGGTTGTCAGAAAAGAAAAATGTTGATTAATTTTGGCAGTGTAGGGATAATGGCTATCTTTGCGTATCAATTTAGTGATCTATTTTTAAAACCTCGAAAACATTATGAGCGATTTTACAAAAGTTGCAAGATTATGCGTGGTTGGAGCACTTGTGTCAGGACAGATGTATGCTGTTGATCCCGTGCTCAACAAGCAGGTTCCGCAAGATGGCGTTACCTACACGCTGATGAATTTGGCTCAGCCAAATCAGTACATGATGCGTACCAGTTGGGATGGCGCATACTACCTTATGTCTTGGTCCGATGTGAACGGGACGTCTTCTCGTTATCCCGACCTGACGAACCTTGAAGAAGCTTACCTTAAAGCTAAGAAGAACTCCGATGGTACCTGGAGTTTTGTACGTGTGGTTAGTAGCGAGGATGAAGAGGATGAATACTACTTCGACATCCCGGCAAACACCGGTAATGTGAACTCCAGCGAGATGATCCAGGCTAAGTGGAATCTTATTGAGGGTGACGAAGAGGGCTACTACAAGTTGCAGCTTGCCGAGACGGTCAACAACGATTTGACGCAGAACGGTTACTTGCACTTGAACAATGGTGCTCAGTATGTGGTAATTACCTACCCGGGAAACAGTTGGTTCCCGGATGCTTACGGTGGCATAGAGAAGGTTGATGATGATTGGACCGGTTTGACAACAGACGATGGCGTTTACAAACTGGACGATAACGGTCTCCCAATCTTTACTAACACCATCTCTCTGAACTGGGCTTTTGTATTGCCGGAGGATATCACGACGTATGCCAGCCTTATGAACGTAACTACCGTAATCAACGCCTTCGAGAGCGATTATGCTGATACAGAGGATTATGGCGAGGGCGCAACCAAAATTGTTGCTGCCGCTACAGACTTATACAATGCAGACAAGGGTGAAGAGGCAGTCGCTTTGATTACCAATGCACGTGCTCTTGTTGCTGCTATCGATGCTGCAAAGGATGCAGCAGACGATGGTAGCTTGGACGAGGAGATTGAGGCTGCTCAGGCTGTGTTCGATGCCAACGGCGATTTGGCTGCTGCTGCGGAGAAGTTGAACGAGCAGGTTACCAATTATAAATTAGGTACGGGCGATGTCACCTCTAAGGGTGTGAACATGAGCTTCGAGGATTTGAG
>CAYSOK010000170.1:0-3525 GCA_964432645.1 uncultured Bacteroidaceae bacterium
TTGAGGGAATTGAGCACCACAAAATCGAGGTTCTTCTTACGCAACTTCTGCAAAGCGTGCTCTCGTTCCCGGTGGGTCTCCAGCGCAAATCCCACCATCCGTTGACCGGGTTGCTTCATGCGTCCCAGAGCAGCAGCGATGTCTTGCGTGGGTTGTAGGGTGAGCGTGAGCGTATTCCCCTCGCGCTTAATCTTCTCCGCCTGCACCTCTCCCGGAGTAAAATCGGCTACGGCAGCACACAAGATGGCTGCATCGCACTCCGGAAAACGACCGGTGGCTGCTTCGTACATCTCACGAGCCGACTCCACATCCACTCGGTGGATGCGCGGATGCTCGGTCTTCAATTGGATGGGACCGCAGATGAGTTCCACACGGGCACCTCGACGGGCACACGCTTCCGCCAGTGCCACTCCCATCTTTCCGGAGGAGTAGTTGCCGATGAAGCGCACGGGATCCATCTTTTCGTAGGTAGGTCCGCAGGTTATCAACACCTGTTTATTTCGCAGAGGAGAGTCCTGATAGAACTGCTCGTCAAAGTATGCATCGAGCACCTTTACGATGTTCTCCGGCTCCTCCATACGACCCTTGCCCACCAGATGACTCGCCAACTCCCCGCTAGCGGGTTCTATGATGTGATTGCCGTATGCACGCAGCGTCTCCAAGTTCTTTTGAGTAGAGGGATGCGCATACATATCCAAGTCCATAGCCGGCGCCACAAATACGGGAGCCTTCATGGATAGGTAGGTGGTTATGAGCATGTTGTCCGCCACTCCGTTTGCCATCTTGCCGATGGTAGAAGCGGTTGCGGGGGCGATGACCATGGCATCGGCCCACAATCCCAGGTCCACATGACTGTTCCAAGTGCCGTCGCGCTGCGAAAAGAACTCACTCACAACAGGTTTGCTCGTGAGAGCAGACAGCGTGATGGGAGTGATAAACTCCTTACCTGCGGGAGTGATGACCACCTGCACCTCGGCTCCGGCTTTTATCAATCCGCGAATCAAGTAGCAGGCTTTGTATGCCGCGATACTGCCGGTGATGCCCAGCACAATCTTCTTTCCTTTCAGCATCTCCTATCGATTCATTTTATTACCACGTGCGCGAATCTGCGTCAGCACGCGCTTGGTATTGAGTGCGAACTCGCCTTGCATCATCCAGTTGTAGTAACCGGGGTCGCGTTTCAAGACCTCCAGAACGGGGCGATCCCTGTACTTACCGAAGTTGAACACCTCCACCCCTTCATCGTTGTAGACAAAGCGTCCGGCAAAGTCCACGTTGCGGTTCATACGGGAGTATTCTGCCAAGAATTCCACATCGTTTTTCAAATCCTCGGGATACTTATCGAGCTGTGCCATAAGCACCTCATAGGTAGCACGCGTATCGGCATCCGCGGAGTGTGCATTCGTCAGGTCCTTGTCGCAATAGAAGCGATACGCAGCAATCAGCGTGCGGCGCTCCAACTTGTGATAAATGTTCTGCACATCCACCTTGAGTGGGGACATCAGATCCACTTCGAGTCCCGCGCGGATAAACTCCTCCGCCAACATCGGGATATCAAACTTATTGCTATTGAATCCGCCCAAATCGGCACCCTCAATCATCTTTGCCACATCCGCAGCCACCTCCTTGAAGGTGGGGCAATCCTTCACATCGTCATCATAGATACCCGTGATGGCACTCGCCTCCTCGGGGATGTGCATCTCCGGATTGATGCGCATGGTTTTGGTCTCTTCGTTGCCATTGGGAAGCACCTTGATAAGAGAGATTTCCACAATACGGTCGTTGCTCACATTGACACCGGTGGTCTCCAAATCGAAGAAGACAATCGGTCGCGTTAGGTTCAGTTTCATCTGTGTTCGTAGTATTAATCGTTCAAAATCATAGGCATAATGAGCATCAGGAGATCCTCCTCCTCGTCTTGCTCCACCGGACGCAGGATGCCGGGACGACTGGGGTCACCGAGTTCAAAAATCACATCTTTTTGTCCTATATTGTTCAGCATATCCACCAAGAAGGAGCCCTTGAATCCTATCTTAATATTCGCATCTTCATAATCGCACGGAATCTTCTCCTGAGCGGAAGTTGAGAAGTCGATGTCCTTGGCAGAGAGGTCAATGAGACCCGGTTTTACCTCCATCTTTATCTGATAGGTGCTGCTGGAGAAGTTCAACACACGCTTGAGGGCGCCCATAAAGGCAGCGCCGTTTACGGTCACATGATAGGGGTTGTTCTGCGGAATCACCGAGTTGTAATTCGGGTAACGACCCTCGATGAGATGACAGTGTACCTCGTAGTCTTCCAGGCGGACAAGCGCGTTTTTGGTATCGAAGGATATCTCCACATCGCCCATCTCCTTGGTCAAGATGGAGCGCACCAGATTGGCGGGTTTCTTCGGGAGAATGAAGGATGAAGCACTGGTGCCACGCACGCTCAACAGACGGTTACGAACCAACTTACGTCCATCCGTTGCCACGATAGTGGTGTACTCCGGAGTGATATCAAAGTAGATACCGCTCATCACCGGGCGAATCTCATCCGCCGAGGAGGCAAAGATGGTGCGGTTCACCGCATTCAGGAGTTTCTGTGCCGGAATGGTCACTGTGGTGTAGTCACCCTCCAGCTGTTTAAGGCTCGGATATGCCTCGGCAGCCTGAGCAATCATATTGTAGACTCCATTCTGATAAGCCACCTCAATGGCCAAATCCTGCTCCTTGAAAGAGAGCGGTTGGTCGCCCATATCGCGCAGAGAATCGATGATACTGCGAGCGGGGATGCAGAATGCGCCCGAGCCGGAGGAGCTCACCGGTTCAAGGGAGGTTACTGCGGTATTGTCGCCATCGGATGCCGTGAGATAGAGCATGCCGTCGCGGAGTTCAAACAAGATGCAGTCGAGAATCGCCATCGTACTCTTGCTACTGACGAACTTACTGATGGCCTGCAGTCGACTTGTCAAAATATTACTGGATACTACAAAGTTCATATCGTCTTATTGTTTTGTTTAAATATTCGTTTGTTTAAGGGGCAAAAATACGAAAAAAGGGGGGATTCCACAAAAAAATGGGGAAATAATTCGGGAATACGGGGGATTATTTGTACTTTTGTCGCATACAATTTATAATAAGTATGGAAATAACAGGTAAAATCATTGCCGTCCTGGAGCCCAGAGGCGGCGTTTCTGCGAGAACAGGGTCTGCGTGGAAAGCTCAAGAGTATGTATTGGAAACACAGGAGCAGTATCCGCGTAAGATGGTTTTCGATATCTTTGGTGAGGACAAAATCGCACAGTTTGCTATCCAGATGGGCGAGGTTCTGACCGTGTCTTTCGATATTGAGGCACGTGAGTGGAACGGTCGTTGGTTCAACACCATCCGTGCATGGAAGGTGGAACGTGGCGCGGCGGTTGCCGAGCAACCTGCGATGGCATCTCCTATTCCGCCGACGGCGGCTCCGTTCCCGTCTGCTCCGGCAGCTCCTGCGGCTCCCGAGACTCCGGGTGCTAGCACCGATGATCTGCCTTTCTAAAGA
>CAYSOK010000171.1:0-3519 GCA_964432645.1 uncultured Bacteroidaceae bacterium
CGGAACGAGTTCTCACGGAACTTTGTACCGGGTCGGAGACGAGTTCTCCTGCGAATTGCACTTCAACGGGGTCTGTAAACTCGGTTACTTGCACTTCGTCATCGCTAGAACAAGCGGCGAGTGTCACGCCTGCGAGTGCGGCTAGAATTAAATGTTTGTTCATAATGGTTTTTTGTTTATAAGTTTTTAATTTAGGTGGTGGGCATTCACGCTGTGTGAGTACCATTCGGAAGATGGTGCCATCCACGAGAGAGCCATCCACCCGGTAGGGACGCTTCGTGGAGCGTCCTCAAAAACCCGGCGCGTGGTACATCCCGAATGGCGGTTCTCCGTCAAGAAATTAGAAGGCGCAAATGGGGCATAAGTAAGTGTCTTTTTCCGTCGTCTTAGTCCATTCAGTCAAGTTCCCTGTAAAAGCACACACATAGAGTGCATAAGCCTGCAATGCGTCAATTTCCGTACTTGTCCAATAATATTTACCATCTTCAAGCCCATGAATAGTCATTGGAACACCAAGAGAATTAGCTCGACTCTGCAACGCACTAACTATTTCACTTAGCCTCTCCATTCTGTTGTAATCTAATACAGAAAAGTCCCCGTGAGAAGGAATATACCAATCACTCGTATTGGAGGAAATAATATAATTTTCAGCAAAATCGCTACCGTCCGTAAGGTAGGTACACGCAATCATAGCATAGTTATTACCATAGTAACCTAGGCAACCGGCATTGAGCAACTCATTGTATTTCTGCAATGCCTTTGTATTATTATATCCAACCTTAACATTGATATCTGTGAGGAAACAATAATCAATATTGCTGCCAAGGCTAACCGAATATGTACTAAGCACATTAACAATAGAACAACTATTAAGCTGCCAACAACTAGTAGGAGCATCATTCAACGCAAGAATCAATCCATGATTGCAACTTGGATAATCGCTTTGTAACGCCGAATCATACACAACATCACTTACTTCATTCAGATAATAAACAACCCCACGGAGTTTCGATAACTGCTCCGCAGTAAGCTCACTCACATCTACACTGTTATAATCATCCACTATCCGCATAAAACTGCCATCACTGAACACCAAATCATAGAGTTGTACTTGCTCCTTTTCATTAAAGGTACCGACCATGGAACCTTCGGACACTGTTGCATCAGCCGTATAATCCTTGTCTTCCCAAGAATCAATGGAAGCACTAACATCCAACCCACTCTTTCTGGCCGTTATATTATAAGATATACCGGAAGAAAAGGTCATATTATTATATGTCTTGCTATACGTCTCGCCGGAGCTTGTTGTCAACGTAATAACAAATTTTTCTACCGTCTGCGGAATAATGATATGTCGCGAGCCGCCATCCACCGTTATGTCCGGCACCTCTCCGGAAAAAGCAGACGATGAGCCATCCCTTGTGTTGAAATAGCCATTGAATGACAGCCCGGAAAGCCTTATCTCACTAATAGCGGTTCCATCCGATGAACTTGCGTTTACCGTCAACCGAGACATCACATGCTTAAAAGGAAGAGTCACATTAGGAGACGAATAAGATGCTTGCTCCGTTGCTTTCGCAAAGATGTAGTCGGGAACAGTGTTAGTATCATCATAGCAGAGATAAACAATCCCACTGCTCGTCACTTCATCCGTATACGGAGCATAAGCCGTAAAGATAACCTTCTCCGAAGCCGATTGGAAATAGATGGGATTGCCGGAAGTAAAACTGCAGGACTGTTGCATATCTCCATCTGTTTTTCCTATATATTTCACATTGAAATAACTACTAATAGAATTCCCGGAAGTACTCTGATTCTCAATATACGTTGGATTGATTCCTATACACGTTTCTTCACTATCCCAGTATCCATCCTCGTATGCTCTTGTCCATGCCGAACTCTGCACAACCTCCGTAACGAGGTCGCCGGAGAACTGCACCTCTACAGGCCCTGTGAAATCGGCATACAACTCCTCCTCATTGTTGGAGCAACCGACAAAAGCCAATCCCGCCAAAGCAGCTACTACTAAATATCTGTTTTTCATACGTTTAATCTTTATACACTAACCAAAAACGTAATAAAAAAGTGCAGGGATTTTTTACTCCTGATAAGCATCATCCGTCTGAGAGTCTTGTACACTCCAATCGGTGATGGTAGAACCCTCTACTACGATACCCTTATTACCCTGAACACTCACTACATAGTTGTATGCCACACCGTTCTGGGTCATGTCCGGTTTGATGCTCTGACTAACGTAGGTCTTGCCCTGAATGGTGACGGAGAGCTTGAACGCCCGCTCCAAGTTCTGCGGAAGCAACATGAAAGAGTAGGTACGTGAAGAACCTGCCGCATCCTCCACATAGTTCAAGTTCTTTATATCCCAGTTGTCTACCACATCACCCGTAGCCAGCACCTCGCCGGTGAGAGTGTTGAAGGTTCCTTCGTGGATGATACCTCCGAGATAGAGATTCTCCACTTCCGAGATGTCTACCGTAAGGTCATCGGTCTTTATCGTCTTCAATGTCAGATTGAACTGTATCAGACGGTGCGTGAAGGCTCTATCACCATCGAACACCACCGTAGGATTTGCATAGGTGGCTGTGGCTCCGGTTGCGTAGATATAGTCCAAATAGGTCTCTTGGTTCTTCGGAGTGTCGTTGTACAGCGAAGTGTTGAGGGGGATAAGATTGTCGCTGCCCACAGATGCAGAGTATGGTGCGTAGGCGGCGAAGGTTGCCGTGCCGGTATAGTTGGCGCGGAAGAGGATGGAGTTGTGTACCGCCTCGAAGGTTGCTCGGGTGTCGGTACTGGTGGTTGCGTAGGGCACGTTGGTGTACTCTGCCGTGACCATAGTACCTTTGGTGTCCGCGATGACGGTCACACCGATTACATCGGCATCCCAATTGGTGTCACTGGCTCTGGTGGATACAGAGGAACTTAGTCCTGCGGTAATGTTTACCGCAACGGAGTCATCGACTTCTACGTCGACGGATCTGTTACATGCCGTAAGCGCTACTACGCCTAATGCGGCCCATAAAACATTTGTTTTCTTCATGCTGATATATAAGTTAGTAAATTCGTAAATTCCTTGTTTTTCAGCCCTACAAAAGTGTTTCCACTTGTTTCATCACCACGTTTTTCTTTCCTACGCATCCCGGATAAAAAGAAGGATGGTTGGCGCTGCAAATATAAAGAAAGATTTTTCAGATTGCAAATGTTTTTGCAAAAATCTTTTCAAAATAAAGAAAATATTTTTATTTAATGAGGTTTAAATCCGAAGCAATTTTCGTTTCGGGGGGGGGGTAAAATGCTGATATTCAATTTGTTAAATAAACACATAAGATTTTGATGAATTTAAGGCGATTTTTAGCGTTTTTGTGCGAAATATTTGGTAATATGTATTTACAGACATATTAGTCCCAACACCCACAGTGTAGGGACGTTTCGTGGAACGTCCTCAAAAACCGGTTCGTGGGTCATGCCGCATGGAAAAGAATGTTTCGCGTATCATAATACCAT
>CAYSOK010000172.1:0-3468 GCA_964432645.1 uncultured Bacteroidaceae bacterium
TGTTTACGCTTTCAATTTTATAGAATTGATAATGCGTTCACATTTTATATTCTTCTCTCTACGCGCCGAAGGGAAGCGGAGGTCTTGGTAGGTGCAGATACCACTACGCGTGATGTTTTTCTCTTGCACTCCATGCGAAGTTAGCAACCATGCATTCGCTTCTACCAAGTCTATGTGATGTCCCTCGTACATGGGCAGTGTCATACTACCGGGTTCTCGATACGAGAAGATTTGTTCAGGGAATTTTGCCTCACGGAAAGCCTGCACCACTTCCTCACCTACCTGAAAGCAATCCTTACAGATGCATGGACCGATGATGGCTTGAAGACACTCCGGACGAGTTGCAAAACGTTCGCGCAAGAGTCGAATGGTTTTGGGAGCAATCCACTGCACCGTACCACGCCAGCCACTGTGAACAGCAGCAACTACTTGATGTTCCGGATCATAAAGCAACACCGGAACACAATCCGCCGAACGAACGCCTATGGCTATACCTTTAAGCGTGGTCACCAAAGCATCCACGCCTTCGAGGTCTTCGCGAGTAAGTGTTGGATTGTCCACCACAACAATCTTATCCCCATGCGTCTGATGGGGCTGTATCACCGGATAAGGGAGTTCCGCTCCCGACATGGTAGAGAAGGCCTCAATCTCCGGAGCCGTTATATAATAATGTAAACGTTGCATACCTAAAATTTCATGATTCGTGCGACTACTTCTTCGGGAGTTATGCGATTAAGACACGGATAATCGCCCTTACTACAAGGTTTGCTACCATAAATGGAACAGGGACGACACGCCATATCTACCTGAATAACATTCTCCAAAGACTGCCCCCATCCCAGAAAACCCGCAAACGGATGCGTGGCTCCCCAAATGGACAACACCGGAGTGTTCACCAAGGCGGCAAGATGCATATTGGCGGAATCCATCGTGAGCATCACATGGAGATGACTCATCAGTAGGGCTTCGCGATAAAGCGAACCAAGTACTCCCACCATGTTCTTCACGTTGGGATACTGCCCACTCCAACGAGTGAGTATCTCATTTTCTTGTTTACCGGAGCCAAAAAGAAAGACTCGATTCTTCGGGTCGGCAGAGAGCAAATGTATCACTTGTTCCATCTTACCCAAAGGATAAATCTTCCCTTCGTGTGCTGCAAAAGGAGCAATACCGATAAGACGCAACGACTGTTCTCGCGCAGTGCTAAGCATATCCCCAAGTTCCGCCGGAAGTTTCGAAATATCCCCTCCTTGTTCTCCAAAGATAGAAGTAAAAGTAAGACTAGGCAATGAATAACCGAGTTGTCCAAAGACCGCCTTATACTTTTCAAAAGAGCTCTTTTGGGGCTCCTTACGCTCCGCCTTCAAGAAAGCCTTGCGTGCAGCCCTCTCCTTATTAATATGTGCCACCGTATATCCGGCAGCCGTAAAGCGCATACGCAAATATTTGGTACGAAGGACATCGTGCAGGTCGGCTATATGAGTAGGCTCCTCATCACACAATCGATTATATAGACGAGACAATCCCGTCACCCCCTTATACTCCTTCTTGAAATCCACCCCAAAGAAACCAACATTCTTAGGCAGTTGTTCAAACAACGGACGTACCGATTCACGACTCACCATCGTGATTTGAAGTTGAGGATAGGTACGCGCCAAAGCATCCACTATGGGAATCGTCATAAGGATATCGCCCAAAGCGGAAAACCTGAAAATCATAACATGAGCTTTCATTTCTTAGCTGCTCCGTAGAGAATTGGATTGGTGGAAGGATCGTTGTACATCTTCATCTGCTTATACACCTTCATATACTTACGTCCCGCCTCTATATCGGCAATCAACTGATCGATGGCAGAAGAGAGGTCACGCTGCTGCTCCAACAGCACGTCCAACTTATGTTGACACACCGCCTTATGCTCCACGGAAGCATCCTCACGATTCACCTGCTCACGCATGTGATAGATTTTAAGGGCAAGAATCGAAAGACGATCCACCGCCCATGCCGGACTCTCCGTATTGATGGTTGCATCCGGCAGCACCTGTATCTGACCATACTTCTGCAAGAAATAACTATCAATCATCTCCACCAAATCGGTGCGTTCCTGATTACTACGGTCTATACGACGCTTAAGAGCCAATGCCTCCACCGGATCAATCTCCGGGTCACGAATGATGTCTTCCAAGTGCCACTGCACCGTATCAATCCAATTCTTCGTGTAAAGACACGCCTCAATCGTACCCTCCGCATAAGGATTCTTGCAGGGGGTGTCCACATGGTCATGCACGTGATAATCGCATATACTCTGGTCGAATATAGGGTTACAAAGTTCGCTAAATGTCATTATTCTGTTTGTTTACGCCGCAAAATTAGTAAAAGTTTTCTGTTCAGCCAACAGATATAGAATAAAAAGTAGTACCTTTGCAGCGTGAAAGTAATAGTTGATGATAAAATCCCGTTTATCCGAGGGGTTATAGAGAAGGTTGCCGATGAAGTGGTATACTGCAAAGGAACCGATTTTACGCCGGCATTGGTGCAAGATGCCGATGCATTGGTGGTGCGCACTCGTACGCGCTGCAACGAAGCATTGTTGAAAGACAGCAAGGTGTCGTTCATAGCAACGGCTACCATCGGATTCGACCACATAGATACAAACTACCTACGTCAACGAGGAATCGATTGGCGCAATGCCCCCGGATGCAACGCAGCATCGGTAGGACAATACATCCGCTCTTGCTTCGTGTTGTTGCAACGGGAACGCGGTTTACATCTTTCGGGAAAAACCATCGGTATTGTAGGAGTAGGACACGTGGGCTCAGAGGTACTAAAGGTATGCGAAGAGTTTCACCTCAACATACTTCTCTGCGACCCACCGCTTTTGGAACGTGAACCGGATACACCTCTTTTAAATAAATACACCTTCCACACACTCGAAGAGTTGAAAGGAAAGTGCGACATACTCACCTTCCACACCCCCATGATACGCGAAGGCATCTACCACACCTACCATTTGGTAGACGAAGCCTACCTCACAGACAACCCACGCCTCCAAGTACTCATCAACAGCAGTCGTGGCGAGGTGGTATGCAACACGGCACTCCTACAAGCACTGAACCGAGGCACCCTCCCGACCGCCATTATAGACACCTGGGAGAACGAACCACACATCAACTCGGAATTACTAAACAAAGTATACATAGGCACCCCCCACATCGCAGGCTATTCCGCTGATGGAAAAGCAAATGCCACCCGTATGGCAGTAACGGCACTCTGCGAACACTTCGGCAAGCCCCTCCCCGATTTTCAAGAAGCCCCGGCTCTCCCCGCGACACTCATTCCCTCCCACAACCCCGAGGAACGACTTCTGCAATTATACGACCCACGCAACGACAGCAACCGCTTGAAACAACACCCGGAACTGTTTGAAGATTTGCGCGGTAATTACCCCCTACGGCGTGAGAAATGGAATTA
>CAYSOK010000173.1:0-3462 GCA_964432645.1 uncultured Bacteroidaceae bacterium
GCCTTATCGTTGGCTGCTATCAACTCGTCGCGCTCGTCCTTATCCTTCACACCGGAGGTCAAATCGGCATCGTAGATGTAGTTGATCTGACCGGTGTTATCCTGCAACGTTCCCGTACCCTGAGTACCTGTCTTTCTCAAGTCCAAAGGAATACCCTCCGGCTGCAAGTTGTTGGGGTCGGTTCCGCAGTAAATCTGGATGATACCGCGGCTCTCGAAACCGGAGCAATAACCCAGACGCAACTCGTAGGTTCCTGCCGGTACAGGCGGCAGACGCAAGGTGAAGTCGTACTGACCCTGAATGATGACCTCATCACCCTCGTAAGACCAGAAGGTTACCACACGCATACGGTGAGATACCAAGGTGGTGTTGTTGTTCAGGGTGATGTTCTTCATAGAACCTGCCTTGAAACCGCGACCACGGTTGCTCTGTGTAGAGGTGGTCTCCTCCTCCTCCGGATAACCGGCGGTCATGATATCGGGAGACATGGTGGAAGCATCGAGACGGAAACGGCAGTTGAGGACTACGTCGCGGGTGTTCTTATCGTAGAAGAGCATCTTGTCGATGTAGTGCATAACACCGTTCATCGGTTGTGCCTTGTTACAAGCGGTTACCAATACACCTTCGCATCCGGTGGTCACCTTGTTACGAATACCCTTACGGTTGATGTAGAGGGAGTTCAACGGTGAAGAAACCTGCATCACGGAGTATGGCATCATGGTTTCGTACCAGTCGGTGATATCGCCCAAGTTCAACTTGAACTGGTTGCGGTGATACTTGGAACCGCGCAATGCCATCTTGCTGTACTGTGCCAGACGGTCGAGCAGGTGGTAAGAGATAAAGCGGTTCAACGGGTTCTTACGGTTGGTGTAATCGTTGTCGTAGAGACCTGCATCACTCGGATAAACCTCGTCGTAAACCTTCTTGGCGAGACGCTGCATACCCGGGATGTTGGCAGACATATCGGAGTCGTTCCACTCCTCACCGTTTGCCTCGAAGTATGCTTTATAGACATCGTCCGGCTCGCAGAAGGCGGTGTATCCGTACATACGCTTCTTGGGGAACACGGCATACTCCCACTCACTTGCGGTGTGGTAGTAAACACCGGTGATACAAGAGTCACCTGTCGGGGTTACGTAGTTCTCATCGTAGAGGTTTGCCAGGGAGTCTGCCATGTGGGTCTGCTTCAAGATCTCGTAGAACATGTTGAGACTTCCCTCCTCGCCGATGTAGTCCGCCAGCAACTTGGTAGAGGTAGCCAGGACGTGGTCTACGGTGTGAACCACACCGTTCTCTACAGAGTCATCGGGAACCGTCAGACGGCTCTTATCATTAATGGTATAATAGGTCTTGAGGGTACCGTCGGAGAGAGTGACGGTGTCCACACCTACGTTCAAGTAACGGTCCAACATGTTGGTGGTCTCAATAACACCATCGGTCATATCGGTGGTGAAGTATGAGGTGCTGCTGGACTGAATGATGTGTGTACGCGCAATGGTATCGCAGTCTGCCACACTCAACTCGTCGATAGAGCTGAGTCCGTTCTCCTTAAGATAAGCATCGATAGCATCGTTGGTCGGCGCGAACACGGTGTAGTGTCCGTAGGTGGCCAAGAGGTTATAGAAGGATGCCATATCATCGCTGCTCTTTGCACGCTGCAAAATCTGTGTAAATTCGCTGAATTTGTCGCGAGAAGACAGATAGTCGGAAGCCATCTCACCGGTGAAGGTGTAGAGGTTTTCCGCATCCGGCTCATCGGAACATGCGGTGAATGTAAACTGTCCAATTGTTGCAATCAACAAGAGGAGCAGGCTATTCTTTATATTAAAAAACTTTCTCATAATAATTCTCCTTATTAATTCTTATCGTAAGAATCCTCCTCGTTAGAGTAGAATGACTTCTGCTTCAATTCGGTGTTCACTTTCAACTCGTCCTTGTTGTAGGGCCAGAAGATGGCGTCGTAGTTGCTGAATCGCATGTTCATGACGGTTGAGTTGGTGCTGTACTTCTGGAGTACATAGCTCTTGAACTGAACCATATCACCGTCTCTACGTGCCACACGAATCAGGTCGAACCAACGCTTGCCTTCGAACATCAACTCACGACGACGCTCCAACAATACCAGAGAGGCCATGGAGGCTCCATCCTTGTAGGAGGTTGATTCGAGCAGGTTCTTGGTGTTACCGTTTGAGGAATAAATCCAGTTGGCACGATCGTACACGGTCTTAACCAGAGCAAAAGCATCTTGCAACTCCGCGCTGCTATCGTAAGTGGCACCGGAACCTGCCAACTGACAGAGGGCTTCCGCCTTCATCAAGATGACGTCGGTGAGACGATAGATAATCCAGTTGGTGTAGTGCTGATACTGTCTCATGCCGCTGTTTACGTATGAATAAATATCGGTAGTAGACAGCGTTGTAGAGGGTTGTCCCAGAATACTGGAGATACCGTCTACCACATACTTACCGATATAGTAAGACTGGTCATCGTTCAACACATTGGCATACACACGGCAGTCGGTGTAAGGGAAGATGTCGTTGGAACTGGTAGGAAGGTTGGTATACAGATCCTCCAGTGCATACAAGCAGCCCTTGGAGTAGGTACTATAGGTAGTGTTGGTACCACCATAATACGTTACTACGGCTTCGTTTGTTGCACTGTAACCGTTGCGATAGTTCAACTCAAAGAGTGACTCGAAGCAGTTACCGTCGCCGAAGAGAGCCTCTTGAGCATAACCGTAGCCGGAAGTGGTAGAGGAGTTGTCACGATTCTCACGCAACAAGGCGATACCATACTTGGCTCCGGTTACGGAGTCGGTCTGCTCGTCCATGAACTTATAGAACTTGGTAGATCCGTTGTAATCGGCTACGTAGCGGTTCCACTTGTAGGTGATAACATCGTCGCAGTAGCTTATACATTTATTATAATAGCTCTTACGGGTACCCTCATCCAGGTCGGCATCGCTTGCCAACATGAGGTACATATCTGCCAAGAGTGCCTTACCGCTCACGCGGGTAAAGCGAGAGGTATTCTCGTGGTCGGAGTTACCCGGATTGCTGGAATCCGATGCACTCTCCGGATAACGAAGAATCAAGTTGTTGACCACTGCCTCCAGGTCGTCGATACAACTCTTAAGAACCGTATTGAAATCCGTGGCACCCACGATATAGTTCTGAGAGTCATCGATGGAAGGCTCCGTAACATACGGCACATCCTTGAAGGCACGAATCAGGTAGAAGTAACAAAGAGAACGCATAGCGGTCATCTCGGCGATGGTCGCACGCATCTCACCCTCCGTATAGTTCGGGTCGTTCTCTGCCACCTGCGGTGCATACTTTATGACAGTGTTACAGTAGTTGATACACTGATAGAAACTGGTCCAGTTGGTAAAGCCGGAGGTGGAGAGCAGGTTACCCTTCAAGATATTCTGAATATCGGTGCTCGGGCTGTTACCTTTTATAA
>CAYSOK010000174.1:0-3461 GCA_964432645.1 uncultured Bacteroidaceae bacterium
TGGAATTTACTTTGCAAATAAAAAGTTTGATGTAGACCCGGCAGTCACACCGATGTATAATAGGGTAGCTGCCGGGAGTTGTATGTTAATCTCTGCGGAAAATATCTCGTGTATAAACCTTCTCCTGGACATCGTCCAAGCAATTGTCGTAGCGGTTGGCTATAATCGCATCGCACTGTGACTTGAACTGTCCTAAATCGTTCACCACCTTACTACCGAAGAACGTGGTACCATCCTCTAGCGTAGGCTCGTAGATGACAATGTTAGCGCCCTTTGCCTTGATACGCTTCATTACCCCCTGGATGGAACTCTGACGGAAATTGTCGCTGTTGCTCTTCATCGTAAGACGGAAGATACCAATCGTCACCTCCTTCTCGTTCTGCTGCTGATAATTGTTGATGGAACTGTAATCGTAGTACCCCGCCTTCTTCAACACCTGGTCTGCAATGAAATCCTTGCGCGTACGGTTGCTCTCCACAATCGCCGTCATCATGTTCTGCGGCACGTGGTCGTAGTTCGCCAACAACTGCTTGGTGTCCTTTGGCAAACAGTAACCTCCGTAACCGAAAGAAGGGTTGTTGTAGTGCGTACCGATACGTGGATCCAATCCTACACCCTGTATGATAGCCTGAGAATCGAGATTCTTCAACTCGGCGTATGTGTCCAATTCATTGAAATAACTAACACGCAGTGCCAAATAAGTGTTGGCAAACAACTTAACAGCCTCTGCCTCCTTAGTGCCCATGAACAACGTATCGATGTTCTCCTTTATGGCACCCTCCTGCAACAGTGCTGCAAACGTGTGAGCAGCCTCCTCCAAATGGTTGCCGACAATAGACTTAATCGCCTCGTTCTCCCTTGGCTCACCATTGAGCAACTTCGGGTATCCCACAATGATTCGGCTAGGATAAAGGTTGTCGTACAGAGCCTTAGACTCGCGCAAAAACTCCGGAGAGAAAAGTATGCGCAACTTGCGATCCTTGTCCCAACCCTTCTCGCGGAAAATCTTCTCATACTTGATGTAGAGCGAACGGCAGTATCCCACCGGGATGGTACTCTTAATCACCATCGTAGCCTGTGGATTTACCTCCAATACCTTATCTATAACATCCTCTATATGGTGCGTATCAAAGAAGTTCTTCACCGGATCATAGTTCGTAGGCGTAGCTATCACAATGAAGTCAGCCTCACGGTATGCCTCATCGGCATTGAGCGTAGCCGTCAGATTCAACTCCTTCTCCGCCAAAAACTTCTCTATGTAATCGTCCTGAATAGGCGACTGCTTGCTGTTGATCATATCCACCTTCTCGGGAATAACATCCACCGCCGTCACCTTGTGGTGCTGAGACAGCAGAGTGGCAATGCTCAATCCCACATAGCCCGTACCTGCCACGGCAATCTGCAAATCTTTGAAATTTCTCATAGTGCGATTTATTTCATTATTAAGTGTTTATATAAAAAGAGGCAATGTCCCTTCGGGTAAAAGGAACATTGCCCTATCGTTTCTTATTCAAGTTCTTTACTTAGCATAACTTACAGCACGTGTTTCACGGATAACCGTAATCTTCACCTGACCCGGATAGGTCATCTCGTCCTGAATCTTCTTAGCAATCTCACCGCTCAACTTCTCGGTCTGTGCATCGTCAATCTTGTCGGCACCGACAATTACACGCAGCTCGCGACCGGCCTGTATGGCGTAGGTCTTGGTTACACCCGGATAGCTCATGGCTATGTTCTCCAAGTCGTTGAGTCGCTTAATGTATGCTTCCACTATCTCGCGACGAGCACCCGGACGGGCACCGCTGATAGCATCGCACACCTGTACAATAGGAGCGAGCAGAGAGGTCATCTCCATCTCGTCGTGGTGAGCACCGATGGCGTTCACGATATCGGGTTTCTCCTTGCACTTCTCTGCCAACTTGGCACCATAGAGTGCGTGCGGCATCTCCGGTTCCTCATCGGGCACCTTACCTATATCGTGCAACAATCCCGCACGTCTTGCTTTCTTCGGGTTCAATCCCAATTCGGAAGCCATAACCGCACACAAGTTGGCGGTTTCACGGGCATGTTGCAACAAGTTCTGACCGTAAGAAGAACGGTACTTCATCTTACCGATGATGCGGATAAGTTCCGGATGTAATCCGTGGATACCCAGGTCGATAGTGGTACGCTTACCGGTCTCCACAATCTCGTCCTCAACCTGCTTGCGCACTTTGGCAACCACCTCCTCGATACGAGCCGGGTGAATACGTCCGTCTGCCACCAACTGATGGAGCGCCAAGCGTGCTATCTCGCGGCGAACCGGGTCGAAAGCGGAAATCACGATAGCCTCCGGCGTATCGTCTACGATAATTTCTACACCCGTAGCAGCCTCCAAGGCACGAATGTTACGACCCTCGCGACCAATGATACGTCCCTTCACTTCATCGTTCTCGATGTGGAACACCGTCACGCTGTTTTCGATAGCCGTTTCCGTAGCCACACGCTGAATGGTCTGGACGATAATCTTTTTCGCCTCCTTATTGGCATTCAGTTTGGCATCGTCGATAATCTCGTTGATGTAGCTCTGTGCATCGGTGCGAGCCTCTTCCTTGAGTCCTTCGATGAGCTTCTCCTTAGCCTCTTCGGCGCTCAGTCCGCTCAGTTCCTCCAGTTTTTCGCGCTCCTTCACCTGCAACTGGTCCAATTCAGCCTTGCGAGCATCCAGCACCTTCTGTTGTGCTTCCTGCTTATTGGCATAGCTGTCCAGTTCCTTCTTTCTTCTTCCCAACTCATCTTGACGTTGGTTGAGGCTTATCTCACGCTGTTTCAGCTTGTTCTCACTTTGTTGAATATGTTGGTTGCGTTGCTGAACCTCCTTCTCCAGCTCCGCTTTCTTATTGAGGAATTTTTCCTTTACTTCCAACAGCTTCTTCTCTTTAATTACATCGGCGTCCTTGGTGGCCTGCTGTATATACTGGCTGTACTTGCCTTTGGCATGTCGCAGGATGAAGAAGCTTGCTATGAGAGCTCCCACCAGCACCACTACACCTATTATTATTGTTATTTCCATACTTATATTGTTTATATATTAATAAAAGCGCACATCGCAGAGCTCTCTCGAGTTCTTCGACAGTGCGCGTATAGTTGTTCTTATTATGACCGATAAGATGGGGAGAGGCTATTTCTTGTCCAGCGTGTCCTTTATCTCCTTCAACAGGGTGTTCATGCTGTTTGCGAAGGGTTCGGTATCGTTTCGCATTTCGTTGCGAGCCAATCCGGATGCTATATCCAATAGTCCCATGGAGAGATACATCTCGTAGCCTTGATTCGGATAATGCTCTGAATAATAATTCAGTTTCGAGTTTATCATCCGTTCGGCATTGCGATATATTATCTCCTCCTCACGATTGATGGTGAGAGGGAACGTGTTGTTTCCAATCCTCAACGTTATAGTCAGTTTTTCGCTTGCTCCTTCCATT
>CAYSOK010000175.1:0-3390 GCA_964432645.1 uncultured Bacteroidaceae bacterium
AGCGTCTGCAGTCGGAGATTATCGGTATGAACATCTTTAATAGTGTGTTCGTGGACTGTACGGCAAGTGCCGAGGTGGCATCGCTCTATAAGACTTTCTTGGAGCACAATATATCGGTGGTGGCTGCTAACAAGGTGGCTGCATCTTCGGCCTATGAGAACTATGCGGACTTGAAGAAGACGGCGCTGCGTCGTGGCGTGAAGTTCCTTTTCGAGACCAATGTGGGTGCGGGTCTGCCGATTATCAATACGATTAACGATTTGTGTAACAGTGGTGATAGCATCTTGCGCATAGAGGCGGTGCTGAGTGGTACACTGAACTATATATTCAACAAGATAGCTGCCGATGTGCCGTTTAGCAAGACGGTGCAGATGGCGAAGGAGGCGGGATATAGCGAACCGGATCCTCGTATCGACTTGAGTGGCAAGGATGTGATTCGTAAGTTGGTCATCTTGTCTCGTGAGGCGGGGTATCATCTTGAAATAGAGGATGTGGAGAAACATCTCTTCATTCCCAACGAACTGTTTGAGGGGTCGCTCGAGGAGTTTTGGGCGAAACTTCCGCAGTTGGATGAGGAGTTTGAGAAGAACCGTCAGCGTCTGGCAGCAGAGAACAAGCGTTGGCGCTTTGTGGCTCAGTTGGCCGAGGATGGTAAGGCGTCCGTGGCACTCCGCGAGATTGCACCGGGACATCCCTTCTACGATTTGGAGGGTAGCAACAATATCGTGCTGCTCACCACCGAGCGCTACAAGGAGTACCCCATGCTGATACAGGGCTATGGAGCGGGAGCGAGCGTAACGGCTGCCGGTGTCTTTGCCGATATCATGCGAATAGCAAACGTATAAATAAGGTGTAACGATGAAACATATTATTATACTCGGCGACGGTATGGCCGATTGGCCGGCAAAGGAGTTGGGTAACAAAACACTATTGCAATATGCCAACACGCCTTGCATGGATAGGTTGGCAAGAGAGGGTAGAGTGGGACGCTTGCAGACTGTGCCGGAGGGGTTCCATCCGGGCAGCGAGGTGGCAAACTCGTCTATCTTGGGCTACGACCAAACAAAGGTTTATGAGGGTAGAGGTCCGTTGGAGGCAGCTAGCATAGGCGTCACTCTGGGTGACGATGACTTTGCCATCCGTTGCAACCTCATTTGCATAGAAGGAGATAAAATCAAGAACCACTCTTGCGGACGATTGGAGACGGAAGAGGGCGACTTGCTCATCAAGTTCCTGCAGGAACACTTGGGCAGCGAGCGGGTTCATTTCTATACCGGCGTGCAGTATCGTCATCTCTTGGTGATTAAGGGGGGCGACAAAAGAGTCATCTGTACGCCACCGCACGATGTGCCGGGACAACCTTTCCGTCCGCTCTTGGTGAAGGCGGAGGTGCCGGAAGCTCAACCTACGGCCGATTTGTTGAATGAACTGATTCTCAAATCACAGGAGTTGTTGAGCGAGCATCCGTTCAATAAGCAGCGCATGGCCGAAGGCAAGGATCCTGCCAACAGCATTTGGCCTTGGGGCGGCGGTTATCGCCCCAAGATGGAGCCGCTGACGGTCACCTATCCGCAGATTAAGAGCGGTGCCGTGATTACGGCGGTGGACTTGATGCGCGGTATCGGTACCTATGCGGGACTGCGTGTTATCCACGTGGACGGTGCTACGGGGCTCTACGACACCAACTACGAGGGCAAGGCTGCGGCTGCCATTGAGGCACTGAAGACGGACGACTTCGTCTACGTACATGTGGAGGCGAGCGACGAGGCGGGTCACGACGGTGATCGCGACCTGAAACTTCGCACCATCGAGAATCTGGACAAGCGACTCATAGCTCCCATACTCGAGGCCATCGACAAGATGGACACTCCCGTGGCGGTAGCCGTGTTGCCGGATCATCCCACGCCCTTTGTGCATCGTACGCATACAGCCGAGCCGGTGCCATTCCTTATTTATTACCCCGGAATCACTCCGGACAGCGTGCAGACCTTCGACGAAGTGGCTGCGCAAGAGGGAAGTTACGGCTTGCTGCACGGCAGTGAGTTTATACAAGAATTCATGAAACATTAGGAGGAATATGAAATATTATAGTACAAACGGACAGGTACAAAACGTTACCTTACGCGATGCCGTGGTGAAGGGACTTGCGGCAGACAAGGGGCTGTTTATGCCCAATGTGATTAAGTCGCTTCCGGCTTCATTCTTTGATTCTATCCAGAATCTCTCGTTTCAGGAGATAGCCTACGTGGTGGCGGATGCTTTCTTTGGCGAGGATATCCCGGCAGAGGATTTGAAGGCGATAGTTTACGATACATTGGCATTCGATGTGCCGGCAGTGAAGGTGACGGACAACATCTATTCCTTGGAACTCTTCCACGGTCCTACGTTAGCATTCAAGGATGTGGGCGCACGTTTCATGGCTCGTTTGTTGGGTTACTTCAACAAGCAGGAGGAGCAGTTGGTGAATGTCTTGGTGGCTACTTCCGGTGATACGGGTAGTGCTGTGGCAAACGGTTTCTTGGGTGTGGAGGGTATCCACGTGTATGTGCTTTATCCGAAGGGTAAGGTGAGTCCCATCCAGGAGTGTCAGTTCACGACCTTGGGTCAGAACATCACTGCGATTGAGGTGGATGGCGTGTTTGACGATTGTCAGGCGTTGGTGAAGAGTGCGTTTATGGATGCGGAGTTGAATGCGCACATGAAGCTTACTTCGGCCAATAGTATCAATGTGGCTCGTTTCCTCCCGCAGGCATTTTACTATTTCTATGCGTATGCGCAGTTGAAGAAGTTGGGCAAGGCGGATAACTTGGTGGTGTGTGTGCCGAGTGGTAATTTTGGTAACATCTGTAGTGGTCTGTTTGGTTACAAGATGGGGCTTCCGGTGAAGCGTTTCATTGCTGCCAACAACCGCAACGATATCTTCTATAAGTTCTTGCAGACGGGTGAGTATCATCCGAAGGCTTCTGTTCAGACCATTGCGAATGCGATGGATGTGGGTGATCCGAGCAATTTTGCGCGTATTTACGATCTCTTTGGTAAGTCTCATGCAGAGATTTCTGCGCTCATTTCGGGTGCTACGTATACGGATGAGCAGATTGCGGAGAGCATGCAGCAGTGTTATGCGGAGAATGGTTACTTGTGTGATCCTCACGGTGCGTGTGGTTATCGTGCACTGACGGAGCAGTTGCAACCGGGTGAGGTGGGTGTCTTCTTGGAGACGGCTCATCCTGCCAAGTTTAAGGATACGGTGGAGGGCATCATCAAGCATGAGGTGGCTATCCCCGAGAAGTTGGCTGCTTTCATGAAGGGCACGAAACAGAGTGTTCCTCTGAGCAAGGATTTCGCCGATTTCAAGGATTTCTTGATGAAGGAATAATATAAACAATATTC
>CAYSOK010000176.1:0-3376 GCA_964432645.1 uncultured Bacteroidaceae bacterium
AAAAAATGGCTCGTTTGGTGCCGTGCAACGATTGCATAATGTGGGCGCGTTTTTATGACTTGGAAACAGGTAAGCCCTTCTTTTGCGATCGTGACGGTATAAAGAGAAGTTCCATAGATGAACTGGGCGCAGAACGACGAGGAGGATACTCTTGGTATACGACCGCTCCTGCTAGAGTGCTGAAGAATTATCCCAAATGGTTAAAATCAATAGGACAATAAAATAGCTCGAAAATGTATTTACTTAGAAACGCAGTGATGTTATTTGCTTCTTTCTTTTTATTTTCATGTTCTACAGATTCACCGATAGAAACAGACGATGACAATGAAAAAGAAGGAGTGAACAATAATAGTGAAAATGATGATAATTCTACAATCCAATTCGCAGACGTGTTGGCATTTCCAACAGCTGAGGGTTATGGGAAGAACACTGTTGGTGGACGTGGAGGAGATGTGTACGAAGTGACCAATTTGAATGATTCCGGTACAGGCAGTCTGCGTGCTGCTGTCGAAGCTAAAGGACCAAGAACCGTTGTTTTTAGAGTCTCTGGAACAATCGCGTTGAAGTCGACTCTCTCTATTCGTAATCCATATATTACAATAGCCGGACAAACAGCTCCGGGTGATGGCGTGTGTCTAAAGAACTATTCATTACACATTGATACCGATGAGGTGATTATTCGTTATATACGTGTTCGTCTGGGAGATGAGAGCGGAATAGAGGATGACGCTATTACGGGTAGATACCATAATAATATCATCTTGGACCATGTTTCGGCTAGTTGGAGCGTTGATGAAACCGTATCAATATACCATTGTGAGAATGTTACAATACAATGGTGTATGATTACCGAAAGCCTATTTCAATCTGTTCATGTTAAAGGGAATCATGGATTTGGAGGTATATGGGGTTCCAACCATAGTACATATCATCACAATTTAATTGCTCATCACTCCAGCCGTAACCCGCGTTGGGCATCAGGTAGTGGATACAATGATTATCGAAACAATGTAGTCTATAATTGGGGATATAATAGCTGTTATGGAGGAGAGAAAGTTCAAAGTGGGAAAGAAGAGTCATTCAATTTTTTTACATTGAATTTCGTAAACAACTACTACAAGGCTGGTCCTGGAACGACTCCCGGAGCTGTGACTTATAGGTTGATTAATCCAAGTTATACAAGCGAGAGTGAATATGGATGTTGGTATGTATCAGGAAATGTCATAGAAGGTAACTCTGTTATCTCTAATGATAATTGGGACGGAGGCATTCAGATATCCGGAGATTCTGATATGCTAAAAAAACTTCGCCTTAATGAACCATGGGAATCCATGTCAATCAATGAACAATCTGCAGAAGATGCTTACAGTGCTGTATTGCAGCGTGCCGGATGTATATACCCAATCCGTGATGCTGTGGATGCACGAATTGTTGGTGAGGTTCGAGATGGAACAGCTACTTATGAGGGCGCAACCTATAAGGAGAAGAAAAAAGTTGCCGACAAAAGTAAGAAATGTGGTATGATAGACTCTCAACAAGATGTTGGCGGATGGCCCTTACTTGAAAATAAAACTGCCCCGATTGATTCTGACCATGACGGAATGCCCGACAGTTGGGAAAAATCCAACGGGTTAAATATGAGTGACGCTTCGGATGGTCGCAAGGTTTCGAAGAATGGGTACACAAATCTGGAGAATTATCTGAATAGCTTGGTTGATTAGAACAGCGGTAGCGAATAGTTTATGTTTAACTACGTTGTATGGAGATATTTATTAACTATCTTTGCATGTGTAAAAGGTAGTAATATGGTTAATAAACAAAATGCTCTTTTATCAAAGAGTAATAGAAATATAATACTCATATGTTTAAGAAAATAGTAATAGCCGTGTTTTGCTTACTCTCATTTGTCGGAGTAAAGGCGGAAAACACCGATAAACCACGAGTAATTGTTTTGACAGACATAGAGAACGAGCCGGACGATGCCATGTCAATGGTACGTTTTTTGGCATACTCCAATCAGTGGGACGTTGAGGGACTTATAGCCACTACATCTGTTCATCAGAAAAAACAGTTAGCCACATGGCGCATCAGGGAGATTGTTGAGGCTTATGGTAAGGTGCAGCCAAATCTACTGAAGCATGAATCAGGTTTTCCCTCTGCGGATAAACTGATGTCTGTAATTAAGGAAGGACGTGCCGATTACGGCATGAATGCTATAGGTGAAGGGCAGGATTCTGAGGGCTCTGACTGGATTATCAAGGCTGTGGATAAAGATGATATTCGTCCGGTATGGGTACTTGCATGGGGCGGCCCAAACTGTCTTGGTCAGGCGTTGTGGAAGGTCGCTCATACACGAAGCAAGCAAGAGGTTGATGCTTTTATTAAAAAACTTCGTGTATACACTGTTTCCGATCAAGATGATAGCGGACCGTGGATTAGAAAAAACTTTCCTGAATTATTTTATATAGTAAGTCCGGGCTATCACAAATTCGGTGGTTATCATTATGCTACATGGAGTGGCATCAGTGGGGATAAATTTCATGGCAGGTTTTCGGGCGCTGATTTTTCTATAGTAGATAATCCGTGGCTCGACAAGAATATACGTTGCAAGGGACCATTGGGAGCCCAGTATCCGATGGTGAAATTTTTGATGGAGGGCGATACTCCAACGTTCCTTTACCTCATCAACAATGGCCTTGGTAATCCGGAAAAGCCTAATCTAGGTAGTTGGGGAGGAAGATACGAATACTATCAGCCGAGAACTGAACGCTGGTTCCTTGAGCCTGAAACTCATCCTATCTGGACGGATGCACGTGATGAAGTAGTTGGTGTTGACGGAGAATGGCACGAATCTAACAAAGCTACTATATGGCGTTGGCGAGAGGCTTTTCAAAACGATTTTGCAGCACGTATGGACTGGACTATATGTGAATACAAAAATGCCAATCATCCACCCGTCGTAAATATTTCGTCTAAGCAAGAGATTACAGCGCATGTAGGTGATGTCGTTGAACTGAATGCAAGCGGTTCTTCCGACCCGGATGGAAATGAACTTTCATACAAGTGGTTCTATTATCCCGAGGTTGGCACTTTCAACTTTTCGTCAGCACGCAATGGAAATCCACTTAAAATAGAGAATGCCGATCAAGCAAAAGCTTCGTTCGTAGTACCAAAAACTGAAAGATATGGAACTATGCATATCATTCTTTCTGTAACCGACGACGGCACTCCTGCACTGACAAGATATTCACGTGTGATAGTGAATGTTGTTAAATAACTTTGAAAAGATGAGGAAACTTGTATTTTTTATTTTAAACACTTTGTTTCTGCTTCAACCATTGGCGGCCCAGCAACCGGTTCCGCAGAAGCCGAGAGT
>CAYSOK010000177.1:0-3359 GCA_964432645.1 uncultured Bacteroidaceae bacterium
CCTTGATACCGGTCGGGGTGAAGTTGCGGATGAGCCATGGGTAAGCATCATCGGAACGCTCAATCATACCCTGCAGGTTCATGCTGGCGAAGGTCTCGGGGTTCTGCATGATGTAGTATGCACATACACCCGGAATAACCACGATGAACGGAATCAAAATCTTCAAGAAACCGGCGAATACAAGACCCTTCTTAGCCTCGTCGATGCTCTTCGCAGCAAGACCCTTCTGGATGATGTACTGGTTGAATCCCCAGTAACCCAAGTTGGTCAACCACACACCACCTACTACGGCTGCAATACCCGGCACGTTGTTGAAGGCGCTCTGGTTGTGTGACTCCTGAATAATCAAGTGGAAGTGCGTATCGTTGGCATGGTCGCCCGTCGTCAAGTCGTTAAACATGGTTCCGAAGGCTCCCAGGGCATCGCTACCCAGCACCTTACCCATCTCGGAGAGGGCTACATAAGCCGTGATAAGACCACCGCCTACGAGGAAGGTCACCTGCATCACATCGGTCCATGCTACGGATGCCAAACCTCCATAGATGGAGTAAACACCGGCAATAACAAACAATCCGATGATGATGAGCATACGTACGGAAATGACGATTCCGAAGATGCTAACCTCCAGTCCCTGCAGACCCAGAATCTGCTCGATGGCGAGAGCTCCCAGCCATGCTACGGAAGTAAGGTTTACGAATACATAAAGGAATAACCACAGAATGGAGAAGGCCAGACCCACACCATCGTTGTAACGCTCACGCAGGAACTGCGGGATGGTGAAAATCTTGCGGTCAATCATGACGGGAAGTAAGAACTTACCGATGATAACCAGGGTGATGGCTGCCATTACCTCATACGCTGCAATGGCGATACCGTCTGCATAACCGGTTCCGGACATACCGATAAACTGCTCTGCAGAGATGTTCGCGGCTATCAGGGAGGCACCTACTGCCCACCATGTAAGTGTGTTACCTGCCAAGAAGTAGTCGGTTGCGCTCTTCTCTTCGCCGTCTTTTGTGCGGCTCAAGAACATGCCCAATCCCACCAGAAGGCAGAGGTACACAACGAGGATCACGAAGTCGATGGTTTCGAATCCCGATTGGCTAATCGCCTGTGAAATACTGTTCATTATTATTATTTGTTTTTAGGTTATTTCTTTACAGAGAACTTGAAGATACAGTGACTGTAATACTTCTCGCCCGGGCTCAGGAATGCAGAGGGCCATTCGGGCTTGTTCGGGGTGTCGGGATACTTCTGTGTCTCCAGGCACATACCTGCGTGCTGTTGGTAGGTAATACCCTTCTTTCCTTTCTCTACCATGGTGCCGTCCAGGAAGTTACCTGAGTAGAACTGTACGCCCGGCTCGTTGGTGTACACCTCCAGCTGAATGCCGCTCGTAGGTGAGTATACGCGACATGCCACCTGGCTTTCGTCGCCCTGAGTATTGAGCACCCAGTTGTGGTCGAAACCGTTGCCGTTCTTAATCTGTTCAAATGAAAAATTCTTGATATCTTTTGCCAACTCGGTAGGAGTGGTGAAGTCCATCGGAGTTCCGGCTACCGGAAGAATCTCTCCGGTGGTCATATACGTGGAGTCAACCGGGGTGAAGTTGTCTGCATTGATGTACAATACGTGGTTGGTGACGGGCTGTGTGGGGTCACCGTTCAGATTGAAGTAAGAGTGGTTTGTCATGTTGATAACCGTCTTCTTGTCTGTGGTTGCCTCGTATTTGATGTCGATGGCGTTGTCTGATGTAAGTGTATAGGTTACAACGGCTTCTACATTGCCCGGGAAGTTGGCGTCGCCATCTTCGGAGTGCATGGTCATGGTGACGGTGGAGTCGTTGACCAACTTGCCTTCATACACCTGATATTGCCATCCCTGAGGACCGCCGTGCAGACAGTGTCCGAAGTTGTTGGTGGGCAACTGGATGGAGTCTCCGTCGATCACGATGATGCCCTTGTTGATGCGGTTGGCGTAGCGGCCAATGGCTGCTCCGAAGTCGCTCGGGGTGTTGATGGTGTCTTCGTAGGTCGTCACTTTGTCAAAACCCAATACGACGTCCTTGAAGTCGCCGTTCTTGTCGGGAACATTGACGGATACGATACGTCCACCGAAATTGGTGATACATACCTCCATGCCGTTCGCATTCTTCAGTACGAACAGGTCGGTTTGTTTGCCTCCGAATTCACTCTTAAAGTCCTCCGGATTCAGTCCTGAATCGGTAAGATTCGTTGTCGTGGACTTGTTGTCGCAAGAGGCCATCATAGCAAGTGCCAATCCGGCTCCCAGCCCCAGTTTCTTAATTGTTTTCATACATTTTTTTAATTATTAGTTGTACGGTTAATTTATAATCTGCGTAAAAGTACAAATAATTTTCAATATAGAGGGTACTTTTTTTATGTTATATAGCATATAAGTGTCGAAAATACACTTTTAACCCCTTTTTTGCCCTCAAATTAAGGTTTTTTGTGTCTTTAAACAGTGTAAAAACAGTGCAAAAAGGGGCAAAATCATGTCCCAAGTGCTCTCTTCTTTCTGTCCCTATTCTTCCGCTTCGGAGGGTGGAAGGGAGGGGGGCTTTC
Organism: uncultured Bacteroidaceae bacterium; assembly: GCA_964432645.1. Lineage (GTDB taxonomy): Bacteria > Bacteroidota > Bacteroidia > Bacteroidales > Bacteroidaceae > CAZUTW01. The sequence continues at coordinate 2,586 of CAYSOK010000177.1, forward strand.
GTGAACTTGTGATACGGTTAAGTTCAAAAAAAACGGGGTTCCGAACTTTTGTTAAAGAACGGAACCCCTATCTCATCTAGTTATCGCCTTCTGCTATTAGCAAAGTTTGCGGGCACCGTCACCAATCACCACGTCGATGATGACAGGCTCCTTGCCATACTTCTCCTTGAAACGCTTCTTTGCGGTCTCGGTGAAGTTCTTGTACAGCTCATCGGCCACGAGGTTGATGGTGCAACCGCCGAAACCGCCACCCATGATACGGGAACCGGTCACGCCGCACTCCTTGGCTACATCGTTCAGGAAGTCGAGCTCCTCGCAAGACACTTCATAGTCCTTGGACAGACCTTCGTGTGTCTCGTACATCTTCTGACCTACGGTCTCGTAGTCGCCCTTCTCCAGAGCATCGCAGACTGCCAATACACGGTAGTACTCACCGATGACGTACTTAGCGCGCTTGTAATCCTCCTCGGAGATCTGATCCTTAACAGCCTCCAGCTTGTCCCAATCGGCATCGCGCAGTGTCTCCACGCCGATAGCCTTGGCTACACGCTCGCAAGAGTTACGACGGTCGTTGTAGGGAGAACCTACCAATGCGTGCTTAACGCAAGAGTTTACCAACACGAGTTTGTAACCCTTCGGATCCCATGGGAAGTACTGGAACTCACCGCTGCGGCAGTCCAGACGCATGAGATTGTTTGCCTTACCGTGGCAAGAAGCAAACTGATCCATGATACCACAATTTACGCCGATATAGTTGTGCTCGGTAGCTTGTCC
>CAYSOK010000178.1:0-3358 GCA_964432645.1 uncultured Bacteroidaceae bacterium
ACCACGAACCGGGTTTTTGAGGACGTTCCACGAAACGTCCCTACACTGTGGATGAACCCCACCACCATTCGTAAATCTTTATTCCACAAACTACCAAAAATAGCTATCTAACGACTGTAAACACTTTTGAAAAACACAAAAATGCGTTATTTTTACCACAAAAAAAAAAAATGAAATTTTTCTTTGGTTATTTGCATTCTTTTCATACATTTGTGCAGAATTAATCATGAAAAACCACAACATGAAACGATTCTACAGTAAGAGATGTGTAAATTTAAATATAGGTATTATGGACAGATGTGGACATATTATAAAGCATAGTTTGTTGGGATTACTGACATGCCTTTTCGCCTCATGCAACACCATCTACGATGATGCAGGGGACTGTACACCCGGCTACCTCGTGAAGTTTACCGACGACATGAACCTCAACTATGCCGACGCCTTCGACTCCGAAGTAAACTCCATCTCCCTCTACGCCTTCAACACCGACGGCACACTCGTGTGGCAAAAGACCGAATCCGGCAGCGACATACACCCCGAAGACGGCACCTACGAAATGGATATCAGCGAACTCACCCCCGGAGACTACACTCTGGTGGCATGGGGAGACCTGCAAGACAACACCTCCTTCACCATCCCAAACATGATCAATGGAGTATCCACCCTCGACGAACTCACCTGCCGACTGGAACGTACACGCAGTAGAGACGACGACACAGATGTAGTGGACACACGTCTCACCCCCCTCTTCCACGCCATCACCGAAATCAATATACCGGAAGACGACGACGGAGGCGTGCATCGGTACAACATGCAACTCACCAAAGACACCAAAAACATCACCGTGGTGCTGCAACAACTGAACGGAGGTACACTCAGCACCGATGATTATGAGTTTATTATAGAAGCCGACAACGGTCACCTGAACTACGACAACAACCTGCTCACCGACGAGGAACCCTTCCTCTACAAAGCCTGGAACGTGCAGTCCACCGACCTCTCGGCAGTGGTAGCCAACCTCACCACCTCGCGCCTCATGCAGAGCACCGGACAGCGCAGCTACACACGCCCCATGCTCACCGTGCGGAAGAACAGCGACAAAAGCACCATCCTCAGCATACCTATTATAGAATATGCACTCATGGTACGCAGCATCACCGGACGCGCCACCACCGACCAGGAATACCTGGACCGACAGGGCGACTACAGCATGACCTTCTTCCTGCAAGACGGCAAGTGGGTATCGGCAGTGATTATCATAAACGATTGGCGCATAGTGATTAACAACGACGAAATGGAATAACGACACTATAAAAGATGAAATTTATAAAGAAGATACTGATAACCTGCCTAATACTGGCATCGACCACCGCCCCCGCACAGACCCTCGGCGTGAAGAGCAATCTGCTCATGGATGCCCTCCTGAACATAAATCTGGGAGTGGAGATGCCGCTGTCACAACAGTGGACGATGGATGTCACCGGGGAGTACAACGGGTGGATCCTCTCGCACCAACGCCGATGGAAACACGGATACCTGCAACCGGAGGTTCGCTACTGGTTTTGCAACCGCTGGACGGGGAGTTTCCTGGGAGTACATCTCTTTGGAGGACAGTACAATCTGGGAGCACTCAAGAACAGCATCAAGTTCCTGGGAACCGACTACTCCAACCTGAGCGACACCCGCTTCCAAGGATGGATGGTGGGAGCAGGCATCGCCTACGGATACTCTTGGGTACTAAATCGACACTGGAACCTGGAGGCAGAAATCGGCCTGGGATACGCCTACAGCCGCTACGACCGTTTCCGCTGCTCGGGATGCAACAAGAAGGTGGAATCCGACAAATCCCACCACTATGTAGGTCCCACCAAAGCAGCCATCAACCTTGTTTACCTCTTTTAATATATAAGGAAACATGAAACAACGACTACTAACAACATGCATGACCCTAGCCGGCACCCTCATGGCCGCCGGCGCCGGAGAGACGGGCAACAACATTGTCAGCCGGAGCAGCGTGGACAAGAGTGACAACGTGCGCATGGAACTAACCATCGATCTGAGCGATGTGAAGGTAAGCTCCAACCATGCCGTGGTGATAACACCGCTCATCACCGACGGAGAGAACACGGTGCAACTGGGAGCGGTGGGGGTCTACGGACGTAGCCGTTACTTCCGCATGGTGCGCGACAACGAGGGGATGCTCTCGGGGTTGACACAGGAGCGGGTGATACGGGCTACGGAGCGACCGGACACCGTCCATCTACCGGTGAGCGTGGGCTACGAGGAGTGGATGAACGGGGCAAACATCGTGCTGCAACGTACGGAGTATGCACGCTGCGACTGCGATATGCAGACGCAGATGCAGCCGATGGGGGTCTTCTTTGAGACGTCGCGCTACAAACCCACCCTGCTCTATCGTCAGCCGGTGGCTACGACCGAGAAGATGGCCAACGTAGAAGGGTCGGCGTACATCCTGTTCCCGGTGAACGATACGCGTTTGAACACAGTGTTTTCCAACAACAAACTGGAGTTGGAGAAGATTTACAGTGTGATTGATTCGGTGAAGAACGATCCGGATATAGTGCTCACGGGAATCAAGTTGAAGGGGTTTGCTTCGCCCGAGGGGGATTACAACACCAATCGGCAGTTGGCCAAAGGGCGCACGGAGGCGATACTCTCCTACATCACCAACCTCTACCAACTGGACAAGTCGCTCATCAGCAGCGAGAGTGAACCGGAGGATTGGGTTGCCACACGTCGTTTCATAGAGAACACATCGCTCAAGGGACGCGAGGAGATACTGAAGATTATCGACACAGTGACCGACCCGGATGCACGGGAGGAGCGCATACGTACGGAGTTTCCCTCCACCTACCATGCGCTGTTGACGCTCTGCTACCCCACCCTGCGCCACACGGACTATCGGGTGAGCTACAGCATACGCACGTTTTCGGATGTGCAGGAGATAGAGCGTATCTTTATGGAGAACCCCCGGAAGTTGAGCCTCAACGAGTTGTATCTATTGGCCAACCGCTACGAGGCGGGGAGCCTGGCATTTAATAAGGTGTTTTCCACGGCAGTGCTGCTCTATCCGGAGGATGAGACAGCGAATCTCAACGCAGCCAACGTGGCGCTGAGTCAGTACGACCTGCTTACGGCGGCGCACTATCTCAACAAGGCGGGCACGTCCGGCGAAGCGGAGTATGCGCGTGGGGTACTGTGGATGATGCGCAAGGATTACACCACGGCGCGTCAGCACTTGAACAATGCCAAGGAGGCGGAGATTCATCAGGCACAGACAATACTGGATAAGATTCAATATATGTAATGTATTTATAAACATTTTCTAAACTCA
>CAYSOK010000179.1:0-3350 GCA_964432645.1 uncultured Bacteroidaceae bacterium
TCCGGACGAGTGACTCTCCCTTCCTTCACAAAAAAAGCGGAGAAGAAACTCTTGAGTTTCTTCTCCGCCAATCGTTATGAATGAATCTACTAATTTATTACATCATACCACCCATGCCCGGGTTACCCATCGGCATTTCGGGCTTCTCCTCCTTGGCATCGCAGATGACACACTCGGTCGTCAAGAACATGCCGGCAACAGAAGCGGCATTCTCTAATGCTACTCGAGTAACCTTCGCCGGATCAACAACACCTGCTGCACGCAAATCTTCGTAGATGTCCTTCTTCGCATTGTAACCAAAGTCACCCTTCGCCTCGCGTACCTTGTTTACTACAACGGCACCCTCAACACCTGCGTTGGAACATATCTGACGCAGTGGCTCCTCTATGGCACGACGAATGATGTTGATACCTGTGGTCTCATCTGCATTGTCACCGACCAAACCGGACAACGCTTCCTGAGCACGGATGTAAGCTACACCACCTCCGGGAACAATACCTTCCTCAATGGCTGCACGGGTGGCACACAGAGCATCGTCGCAACGATCCTTCTTCTCCTTCTGCTCGGTCTCGGATGCTGCACCTACCTCCAGAACACATACACCACCGCTCAACTTGGCTAAACGCTCCTGCAACTTCTCCTTGTCGTATGAAGAGGTGGAAGCTCCAATCTCAGCCTTAATCACGTTGATGCGATCCTGAATGTTCTCCTTGCTACCTGCACCGTTTACAATCGTGGTGTTGTCCTTGCTTACGGTAATCTTCTCGGCAGAACCCAACATCTCGAGTGTTGCTTGCTCCAACTTCAGACCCTTCTCCTCGCTAATCACTACACCTCCGGTCAATACTGCGATGTCCTCCAACATGGCTTTGCGACGATCGCCGAAGCCCGGAGCTTTCACTGCACATATCTTCAACTGGGTGCGCAGACGGTTCACTACCAAGGTGGTCAGTGCTTCGCTGTCTACATCCTCGGCAATAACCAACAATGGACGACCGGTCTGTACGGCGGGCTCCAAGATGGGCAGGAAGTCCTTCAAGTTGCTGATCTTCTTGTCGTAAATCAGCACGTAAGGCTTCTCCATGACGCACTCCATCTTCTCGGTCTCGGTTACGAAGTAGGGGGACAGATAACCGCGGTCAAACTGCATACCCTCTACGGTCTTCAATACTGTCTCACGACCCTTGGCATCCTCAATGGTGATGACACCGTTGACAGAAACGGCACGCATACCGTCGGCAATCAACTTACCGATTTCGGCATCGTTGTTGGCTGAGATGGATGCTACTTGCTCAATCTTATCGTAGTTGTCACCCACTTGCTCAGCTTGCTCCTTGATGCTCTCAACAACCTTGGCTACAGCCTTGTCGATTCCCTTCTTTACGTCCAGAGGATTGGCTCCTGCTGCTACGTTCTTCAGGCCTTCGCCCAGGATAGCTTGTGCCAATACGGTTGCGGTTGTGGTTCCGTCACCTGCATCGTCGCCGGTCTTGCTGGCTACGCTCTTCACCAACTGAGCACCGGAGTTCATGAAGGGGTCTGCCAACTCCACTTCCTTGGCTACGGATACACCGTCCTTGGTGATGCGTGGAGCACCAAACTTCTTGTCAATAACCACGTTGCGTCCCTTGGGACCTAGTGTTACCTTCACTGCATTTGCCAGTGCGTCGGCACCCTGCTTCAGCAGGTCGCGTGCCTCTATATCGTATTTAATATCTTTAGCCATGATAATGTTCTCCTTATTTATATATATAGTGAATGAATATAGTGTCTTACTCTTAGTCGATGATGGCGAGGATGTCGCTCTGACGCATAATCAGATATTTGTTGCCTTCGAACTCAATCTCGGTACCTGCGTACTTGCCGTAGAGAACGGTGTCGCCTGCTTTCACGCACATCTCTTCGTCCTTGGTGCCCTTACCTGCTGCAATAACCTTGCCCTGCAGTGGTTTCTCTTTTGCGGTGTCGGGGATGATGATTCCGCCGATGGTCTTCTCTTCTGCCGGTGCCGGCTCTACCAGTACACGGTCTGCTAATGGTTTAATTGTCATAGTTCAAAACTTTTTATATGTTCTTTATTTTATTCTTTTTAGTCTCCTGCGCCGGAACTTTTCCGACGCTTCATTAATAGAACAACCAAAATCGTGCCAAAAGTGTTTTTTGTTGCCATAAAAATTATTTCTTTCTTGCATTTTGATAAATTGACAGGGTATAAGGCATGGGAATACGGTGTTATTTTCGTACCTTTGCAGCCGTAAATGAAGGAATAATGAGTAATTTTAAAAAAGAGTCAAATGCGATTTATATAGTTTTGGTCGCGTTATTGTTTGTGGGACTGTGTTTGTCTTTCGTCCCCGCCCTGTCCCCCTATGTGGGATGGATTACCCCTCCGGTAGCCCTCTTTGCAGGACTGGCTTTTGCGCTGTGTTGTGGCAAGGCATATCCGAAATTTAATAAACTGATGTCTAAGAAACTCCTCCAGTATTCGGTGGTGGGATTGGGCTTCGGTATGAATGTGGATGCTGCTCTGGAGTCCGGTTCCGACGGTATGTTGTTTACCATCGTCTCCGTGATGGGAACCCTTGCGCTCGGTTGGGTGATAGGTCGGCGGGTGTTGAAGGTGGACACCCAGACCTCTTATCTGGTGAGCGCCGGTACTGCCATCTGCGGTGGAAGTGCTATCGCTGCCGTTGGTCCTGTCATTAAGGCTAAGGAGAGTAATATGTCTGTTGCTCTGGGCACTATCTTCATACTGAACGCCATCGCTCTATTCATCTTCCCCGCCTTGGGACATGTATTCGGCATGAGCGACCGGCAGTTTGGCATGTGGGCTGCCATCGCCATCCACGATACCAGCAGTGTGGTGGGCGCAGGGCAGGCGTACAGTCCGCAGGCGCTGGAGATAGCCACTACCATCAAATTGACCCGCGCCCTGTGGATTATTCCCGTGGCAATGGTGACCGCCGTGCTCTTTCGAGGAGATACCAAAAAGGTGAGTGTACCATGGTTCATCTTGTGGTTTATCGTGGCCATCTTGTTCAGCACTTATGTGATGCAACCCATGGGGTGGGGCGTGGTAGGCGACGTGATAAAAGCCATCTCGCACAAGTGTCTTACGCTGACTCTTTTCTTTATAGGCGCTTCTCTCTCGGTGGATGTGTTGAAGCAGGTGGGAGTGAAGCCGCTGCTCCAGGGGGTGCTGCTCTGGGTGGTTATTAGTGCTGCATCCTTGTTGTATATTCTTACGTATATCGACTAGGAAAACGGGTAAAATAGATAAAAATGGGGTGTGATGTGGAAAAATACATATCACACCCTTTTTTATTTACCATATTTATATTAATTTTGCG
>CAYSOK010000180.1:0-3282 GCA_964432645.1 uncultured Bacteroidaceae bacterium
AGGAGTGTCTAGAGCGTGGGCTTACATATAGTGTGCCTTTGAAGGCGAAACTGAAACTCTATTGTACGGATCCTGATCATGAGGACTTTGATACGGTTATCCAGGATGTCTTCTTGGGTCCTATTCCGTATATGACGGCGAACGGTACCTTTATTATTAATGGTGCCGAGCGTGTTGTCGTGTCTCAGTTGCATCGTTCTCCGGGTGTATTCTTTGGTAGTAGCGTTCATGCGAACGGTACGCAGTTGTACACGGCACGTATCATTCCGTTGAAGGGTAGCTGGATTGAATTTGCTACGGATATCAACGAGGTGATGTATGCGTACATCGACCGTAAGAAGAAGTTGCCGGTAACCACGTTGTTGCGTGCTATCGGTTTCGAGAGCGATAAGGATATCTTGGAGATATTCAACTTGGCCGAGGAGGTTAAGGTTACAAAGACTGATTTGAAGAAACATGTCGGTGCGCGTTTGGCGGCTCGTGTGTTGAAGAGTTGGGTAGAGGACTTCGTAGATGAAGATACCGGCGAGGTCGTTTCTATCGAGCGTAACGAGGTGATTATGGAGCGTGAAACCGTACTCGACGAGGACAATATTGCCATCATTCTGGACAGTGGTGCTCACACCATCTTGATCCATAAGGATGATACTGCCGTATCCGATTACTCTATCATCTTCAATACGTTGCAGAAAGACCCGAGCAACAGTGAGAAGGAGGCTGTGCTGTACATTTATCGCCAGTTGCGTAATGCAGATCCTGCCGATGATGCCAGCGCACGCGAGACCATCAACAATTTGTTCTTCTCCGACAAACGTTATGACTTGGGTGAGGTGGGTCGCTATCGTATCAACCGTAAGTTGAATCTTACCACCGATATCGACACCCGTGTATTGACGAAAGAAGATATCATTGAGATTATTAAATATTTGATTGAGCTGATTAACAGCAAGGCCACCGTAGACGATATCGACCACTTGAGCAACCGTCGTGTACGTACCGTTGGTGAGCAGCTGAGTAACCAGTTTGCCGTTGGTTTGAACCGTATGAGCCGTACCATTCGTGAGCGCATGAATGTACGTGACAATGAGGTCTTCACTCCAACCGATTTGATTAATTCGAAAACCATAAGTAGCGTCATCAACTCCTTCTTCGGTACGAATGCATTGAGCCAGTTCATGGATCAGACCAACCCGTTGGCAGAGGTTACGCACAAGCGTCGTCTTTCTGCATTGGGTCCCGGCGGTTTGAGTCGTGAGCGTGCCGGATTCGAGGTGCGAGACGTACACTATACACACTACGGTCGTCTGTGTCCTATCGAGAGTCCTGAGGGTCCGAACATCGGTTTGATTTCATCCCTCTGTGTTTACGCTAAGATCAACGACTTGGGCTTCATCGCCACTCCGTACCGTATGGTGAAGGACGGCGTAGTAGACCTTTCCGACGAAGGTATCAAGTACCTTACCGCCGAGGAGGAAGAAGGAAAGATTATCGGTCAGGGTAATGCACCGCTGAACGACGACGGAACCTTCATCCGTACCAAGGTGAAGTGTCGTAAGGATGCCGATTATCCGGTGGTTCCGCCTTCAGAGGTAGACATGATGGATGTGGCACCGCAGCAGATTGCCTCCATAGCAGCCAGCTTGATTCCGTTCTTGGAGCACGACGATGCTCACCGTGCGTTGATGGGTAGTAACATGATGCGCCAGGCCGTTCCTTTGTTGAGAAGCGAGGCGCCGATTGTAGGTACCGGTATAGAACGTCAGGTGTGCGAGGATTCCAAGACACAGATTACGGCAGAAGGTCCGGGCGTTATTGAATATGTAGATGCTACCACCATCCGTATCCTGTACGACCGTACGGAGGATGAAGAGTTCGTAAGTTTCGAGCCGGCTTTGGTAGAATATCGTATTCCGAAGTTCCGCAGAACCAACCAGAACATGACCATCGACTTGCGTCCTATCTGCGATAAGGGACAGCGCGTGGAGAAGGGCGACATCCTGACAGAAGGATATGCAACCGAGGACGGAGAGTTGGCACTGGGCCGCAACCTTTTGGTGGCATACATGCCTTGGAAGGGTTACAACTACGAGGATGCCATCGTGCTGAACGAGCGTGTGGTTCGTGAAGACCTCTTGACCTCCGTACACGTAGACGAATTCTCCCTCGAGGTACGTGAGACCAAGCGCGGTTACGAGGAATTGACCAGTGATATTCCAAACGTAAGCGAAGACGCCACCAAGGATTTGGACGAGAACGGTATCATTCGCGTCGGTGCACGCGTATTGCCGGGCGATATCCTTATCGGTAAGATTACCCCGAAGGGTGAGAGCGATCCTTCACCGGAAGAGAAGTTGCTCCGTGCCATCTTCGGTGACAAGGCAGGCGACGTTAAGGACGCATCCCTCAAGGCAAATCCGTCATTGAGCGGTGTCGTTATAGACAAGAAACTTTTCTCTCGTGTCACCAAAACACGTAGTGGAAAAGCACAAGATAAGATATTGTTGCAGAAGATAGACGAAGAGTTCAACAGCAAGGTAGAAGACCTCAAGGCTATCCTCGTAGACAAGTTGATGACCCTGCTCGGTGACAAGCTCAGCAAGGGCGTCAAGGATTACATGGATGCAGAAGTCATCGTAAAGGGCAGCCGTTTCTCAGAGACCCTGCTCAACCAGATGGACTGGAACACTATTCAGTTGAGCGACTGGACCGAAGACGAGCATACCAACAAGTTGATAAAGCAGTTGATTATCAACTATCTTAAGAAGTATAAGTTACTCGATGCCGAGCTGAAGCGTAAGAAGTTTGCCATTACCATCGGTGATGAGCTTCCTTCAGGCATTCTGCAGATGGCAAAGGTGTATGTGGCCAAGAAACGTAAGATTGGCGTAGGAGATAAGATGGCAGGACGCCACGGTAACAAGGGTATCGTATCCAAGATTGTTCGTCAGGAAGACATGCCGTTCTTGGCAGACGGAACCCCGGTAGATATCGTATTGAACCCGCTGGGTGTGCCTTCACGTATGAACTTGGGACAGATTTTCGAAGCCGTCTTAGGTGCAGCCGGTAAGCAACTCGGCGTGAAGTTTGCTACTCCTATCTTCGATGGAGCCTCCCTCGACGACCTCTGCGAGTGGACCGACAAGGCCGGATTGCCACGTTTCTGCTCCACCCAGTTGTACGATGGAGGAACCGGAGAGAAGTTCGACCAGCAAGCAACCGTCGGTGTCACCTACATGTTGAAGCTCGGTCACATGGTTGAAGACAAGATGCACGCACGTAGCA
>CAYSOK010000181.1:0-3266 GCA_964432645.1 uncultured Bacteroidaceae bacterium
AACCGGCTTTTTTTGAGGACGTTCCACGAAACGTCCCTACACTGTGGATGGCTCTCTCCTCCTTCGCGAATCCTTCTTAAAAAAACAATTTTGTGTAGAAATCCAATTGTTTTATACAAAATACCTAAAAACATTTTTCTTATCGAAAACAACCCATTACCTTTGCTCGCGAAATAAAACTATACTATTATGAATAAGGAGAACGTGAAAAATAAAATTGCTTCCGCCGCAAGCGCAACCTCCGGCGCTGTGACCGGAGCCGTGGTCGGGACACTCATTACCTCTGCCGACTCACACGCTGCCGAAACCGAAGCACCCGGCATGGAAGCTCTTGACGCAGACGAACCGGAAGTGGTCGCTGTGGAAACTTCCGAACAACCACTGCGTACAGCACTCGGAGTGAACGATGGGGAGGCTGCGGTAAACAACCACGCACATGTGGAAGTGACAAACGATAACGATGTGGAGGTCGTAGATTATCAACATCAAACAGCAGACCTCGATGCCGATGTATCCCCCGTAGTAGACGATGCACCGGGCGACATCGCTTCCATCGATTTCGATGCCGACATCGCCCTCCATTCCGATGGCGATATCGCAACACATGGCCCCGGAGATGCGGACTTCACCGACCTGACGGCACAAAACGATATGCCGGACTATGTTAACGATGCAGATGTAGATACATACCTTAATTAACCCATTAAAAATAAAATCATTATGAATACGAACTACGAAGACGACTCCACTCAGATGATGGGAGAGGAGCCACAATCATACAACGAGAATACACCCGTTCAAAAACCACGGTTTAAGGCTTCTTGGAAGAAGGTGGCAAGAAACGGCGGCATAGGACTCTTTATCGGTGGCGCCGCTTCCGCCTTGATGGGAATGACCGATATTGAAGGCGACGTCTCAGATATTCCCTCAACGGGCAATGGCGTGCTCTCCGGTGATATTCTCGACAAAATCAACAACCTGAACAGCGAAGAAGGTGCTGAAACGGAAGATGTTACTCAGCCGGATTGGGCGGAAGACGATGTGCAAGTGGCGAGCGGAGTGAACGATGATATGTCCTTTGATGAGGCTTTCGCCACCGCCCGTCAGGAACTGGGCCCCGGTGGCGTGTTCGAGTGGCACGGCGGCATCTACGGCGCTTACTATGCCGATGAATGGGATCAGATGTCCCCGGAGGAACATACCGAATATCAAGAACAATTCAATTGGGACAACATAGAAGTGGCTGAGACTCAACCCATCACGGACGATTCTATTAACGATGCCCCCGTGGAGGCTGTCGTAATAGAACAACCCGCTCCCGCTCCCGAACCCGTTGCCGAACAAGCTCCGGTGGAGGAGGAAGACGACGATATAGAAATCATCCATGTGGAACATACGGAAGAAGGCGAGGAGGTTACTCCGCTTCCGGAAGGCGACCCTCTCGCTGAAAACGAGGAGAGTACGGTGGAAGTATTGGGCGTGGTACACAACCAAGAAGACGGTGTCAATCTGGGACATGTCGTGGTGGACGGTCAGGAAGTGGTATTGGTAGATGTTGACGGCGATATGGAATTCGACGCCATGGCAGTGGACCTGGATGGCGATGGACAAATCTCCGAAAACGAGGTGGTGAGCCTTGAGGGCGACCATGTATCGATGGACCATCTGGAGGGACTTGCCGACAATTCACTACTCGCCGACGGCGATGCAGGGGTGGACATAAACGGTGCCGGATATGAGGGGTAAACATCGACTGCCCCTCCGTCTGTTTCCCTTGCTCTTGATGTGCCTCTTCGCACTTCATCTCTCAGCCAAGACCTATCTGGTTTCGGTGGGGATAGCCGACTACTCGAAGTTTCCGTCATCTGTCAACAACCTGGAACTCACGGTAAAAGATGCACAGGCTATGGTCGACCTCCTTTCCGCCAATCGCTCCATGGACTATTCGATACTCAAGGATACCCTCGCTACCAAGCGCAATATCCTGCGATACATCAGGGGAGTGTTCAAGAAGGCAGCAGAGGACGACATCATCATCTTCTTCTTCAGCGGTCACGGCTACGACGGCGGCATCTGTGCCTGCGATGGGAGAATGACCTATGCGGAGGTGCGCGAGGCGATGTCACGGAGTCGATGTAAGAACAAGATTATGTTCATAGACGCGTGTCACGCCGGCGGTCTTCGGGGGAATGCCAACCATGCTTCATCGTCGGAGGTAACTTCGGCAAAGAAGGCCAATGTGATGCTGTTCCTGTCCTCTCGAACCAACGAGAACTCGCTGGAAAGAAGGAATATGGACAATGGATACTTCACCACCTATCTCAAGGCGGGACTGAGTGGCGAGGCGGATGCCAATAAGGACAATGTGATTACCGCCAAAGAGATATTTACCTATGTGAGTGATGGTGTCAGAACCCTCTCGCTGGAGAAGCAACATCCCGTGATGTGGGGTAATTTTAGCGATGATATGCCGGTAATGAAATGGTGAAATAAGTAAAAATGGACGAAATAATACAGATAAAATGCCCCTTCGATGGAGCACTGCTTTCCGTGAAGTATCAAGCGGGAATAGAGAATAAAAATGTCACTTGCCCGGTGTGCCGGAACAAGTATCCGTTTGCCAAATTCCGTAGGGTGATGCCCTCGGTGCAGGCGGCGGACGAGGCGACGCAGTATCCCGGAGGAGGGGAGGAGTCGGCTACGGAGTTGCCGCAGGAGAGTGCCGTTCTGGGACGATTGCTCTCGGTGGATCCGTACATCTCTTTCCAACTGAAACCCGGGAGAAATGTGATTGGGCGTAAGAGTGTGAAGTCTAGTGCGGATTGTCAGGTGGATACGGGTGATAGTCATAAACTGAGTCGCGAGCATCTGGTGATAGAGGTGAAGCGTGTTCCGGCAAAGGGGTATGTACACTATGTATCTTTATATAAGGAGAAGGTGAACCCTACGTATGTGGAGGATGAGTTGTTGCAGTATGGCGACTGCCTGGTGTTGTCGCACGGCGATGTGATAAAACTTCCGGATGTCACCTTCAAGTTTGAGATTCCGGACGAGGATGCCACGGAGATTTAAAAAAAGAGATGAGTCATGAGATATAAGCTGAAAGTCTATAGTATCTGGGAGTTTGGTCAGCGCAAGGATGCTGCGGGGAATCCTCATCAGGAGGATAGTGTTTATCCTGCCCATGGAAAGGCAACGGACGGCGATCGTACCTTCATCTTGTGTGACGGTATGGGCGGTCACGATGCCGGTGAGGTGGCGAGTGC
>CAYSOK010000182.1:0-3211 GCA_964432645.1 uncultured Bacteroidaceae bacterium
TTTCGAAACAAAAAATTAATCTTATATTTGGCAGATTGTTGTAAACATTGTACCTTTGCGAACGAATGAACCTACAAAACAGATGAAAACGAAATCTACACTCCTGCTCCTGCTGGCAAGCACACTCTTCACTAGAGTCGGAGCACAAAGCGAAATCTATCCGCAGCACTTCGACCTAAACGAAGTGACGCTGCTCGACAGTCCCTTCAAACGAGCTATGAATGTGAACAATACACAGCTCCTGCAATACGATGCAGACCGTCTTCTCACGCCCTTTATACGACAGGCCGGACTCGATACTACCGCCGGTACCTACAAGGGATGGACCTCCCAACACCCTTCTTTCACTAACTGGGGCGAAAGCAGCTGGTCGCTCGAGGGACATGTGGGCGGACACTATCTCACCGCCCTCTCACTCGCCGTGGCGGCAACCGACGATGCAACCACCCGCAACGCACTGAAAGAACGCCTCGATTACTGCCTCAACATACTGAACGACTGCCAGAAAGCGTACGACAAAAACACGCAGGGATTGTACGGTTTCCTGGGCGGACAACCCATCAACCAAATCTGGACCGGACTCTACAACGGAGATACCGCCCCTTATCGTAAGTACGGCGGATGGGTACCCCTCTACTGCGAACACAAGGTACTTGCCGGACTGCGCGATGCGTGGCTCTATACCGGCAGCGAATTGGCTAAGGAGATGTATCGCAAGGTATGCGACTGGAGCGTCAACTTGATTGCCAATCTCACGGATGAACAACTTCAGGATATATTGGGATGGGAACACGGAGGTATGAACGAAACACTCGCCGATGCTTACCGAATCTTTGGCGATGCCAAGTACTTGAGTGCGGCAAAACGATACAGCCACACGCAGATGGTGAACGGCATGCAGACGCTCAATACCTCGTTTCTCGATGGCAAACACGCCAACACACAAGTACCTAAGTACGTGGGATTTGAGCGCATCTACCAAGAGGAGTTGCGCGATGGTAATGCATCTTCCGAGGATATCTACCGCACGGCAGCACACAACTTCTGGCTGGATGTGGCAGACAACCGTACCGTCTGCATCGGTGGCAACAGCATAGGTGAACATTTTCTTGCAAAGGCAAATGCCGAGCGCTACATCTCCAATACGGAGGGGCCGGAGAGTTGCAACTCCAACAACATGCTGAAACTCTCCGAAGACCTCTTCGATGAGACGCACGATGCCCGCTATGCAGACTTCTATGAGTACACCATGTGGAACCATATACTCTCCACGCAAGACCCGGAAACCGGTGGCTATGTGTACTTTACCTCTCTGCGTCCACAGAGTTATCGCATCTATTCCGTGGTGAACAAGGGGATGTGGTGCTGCGTGGGTACCGGCATGGAGAACCATAGCAAATACGGTCACTTCGTCTACACGCACTCCGAGGACAACAAGACCCTGTATGTCAACCTCTTCACAGCCTCAACACTGCAAGACGAGCAGTTTGCGTTGCGACAGGAGACACAGTTCCCTTATGAGCAGAAGACTCAAATCACGATAGAAAAAGGTGGCAACTATACCCTTGCCATTCGTCACCCACACTGGACGACAGAGGATTACAGCATCTCCGTAAACGGCAAGAAGGTGTCTACCGATGTCACACAAGGGGTGGCAAACTACGTAAACATCTCTCGCAAATGGAAGTCGGGGGATGTAGTGGAGGTGCAGCTGCCCATGTCACTCAACTATGTGGAGTGCCCGGGTCTGTCCGACTACATCGCCTTCACCTACGGCCCTGTGTTGCTGGCGGCACAGACCACCGCGACGTCTCCCGAGGAGGCTGCGGAAAACGGACTGACGTACGAGAGTCTGCAAAACGAATATGCAGGTGAAGAGCGCATGGGACACTCTCCGGCGGTGATGGGAACATCGCTCAGCATCTCTTCATCTCCGCTGTTGATTGGCGAAAGAAGCGAGGTGTTGTCACGCATCTCCCCTACCGATAAATCTCTGAATTTCAATATCGATGTACGTTCCACGCAGAGCAAGGGCAACTGGACCGACCTGACACTGGTGCCCTTCTACACCCTGCACCATGCCCGCTACAGTTGCTATTGGTACCAGGCTACTCCCGAACGATATGCCACCAGCGACATGGGTATATCCGATGCACGCGATGCTGCTCTTGCCGCCCGCACCATCGACTATGTGGCGACAGGCGAACAGCAGAGCGAAGCGGGACATCAGTACGTAGGTTCCACCGACTCCGGAAGCGGTATCTACCAAGGAGAATACTACCGCGATGCGCAGAGTGGCGGATATGTGCAGTATGTACTTGAGAATCACGCGCAGAAACGCGACAGCGTATCGTTGTTGGTTCGATACACCACGGCGGACAAGAACCGTGTGGCTTCTATATATATAAATAATGTGTTTCTGACCGATGTAAAGGTGGCATCTTCTGCCAAGAACGCCGATGATAAGGGTTTCTACGAGGTGGAATACCCCATTCCGGCATCGCTCCTGACAGGCAATGAGGTGACGGTGCGCTTTGTGGCATCCGGCTCTACACCACTACCGGGTCTCTACTACATTCGTTTGATGAGTGGATACGATGCGCATCTCTACACCTTTGTGTCAACCGACTGGGTGACGGGAGATGCAGGGCGTGTGGCGCAGGATAAGATTTCGTACGACACCGTGGCCAACACCATCACGCTGAATTCCGGTACCGGACAGAACAATGTGTGTTTGCAGTTGCAGACCGAGAACCGGGAGTATTACGTTCCGCTTGCCAACAAGTACTTGGTGGTGAAGGGGCGTAATATCAGTCTGTTGCAAGGCAAGAGTTACCTGTGGTGGTTGAACGGAAAGAACAAGGGTACGTCCGTGGCTCCTTCCAAGGTAGCGACGGCATCGGATGGGGAGAAGGTGATTGCGTGGGACATCACGGCGAGTGATCTGGATGCCAACTGCACCGCAGACCCCTGGGATGCTTGTCTGGGCAACACCATCTTTGGACTGACATCGACCACGGGCAAGGCGATTATCTCGTACATCGGTTTTGAGCCTTCCGTAGAGGATTACCTGGCTTCCGTGGGGATTGAAGGTATAAAAGCCTCTCCCAAGAACATCACCGGCATATACAACTTGCAGGGGATGAAAATGAATACGGAAAATCTTTCACACGGTATATATGTGATCAACGGGGAAAAGGTGCAATTGTGA
>CAYSOK010000183.1:0-3210 GCA_964432645.1 uncultured Bacteroidaceae bacterium
TGTCAATATCGATGATGCAAACAATCTCATGTCCGCGACTCAGGGCAATCTGCTCAATCATCTTGCCCATCTTACCATATCCTATTAGTGCTATTTTCATATCTTGTTCTCGTTTATTCATGCAAACTTACACAAAAATATCAACTTTTCGGCAATTTTGGAAATAAAAAGCGGGAATGGGGGGTCGAAAGTGCAAAAAAGGCGACTTTAAGGGGCTTTTTGACGAGTTTTTTTGTAAGTTTGTAGCATGGAAATACTGCTCAGCTATGTGTGGAGACACAAAATACTACCCCTCCGGACGTTACGAACAACGCAGGGTGAAACCATCGAGGTGGTGCATCCGGGTACATTGAACACAAACGCGGGTCCCGATTTTTTCAATGCGAAGATTAAACGGGACGGTGTTATGTGGGTGGGCAACGTGGAGATTCACGAGGCGGCCTCGGATTGGTACTTGCATGGACACGATAAGGATAAGACATATAATAATGTGATTCTGCACGTAGTGGAGAGGAGCAATCGGGCGGTGCGCAACGAGCGGGGCTATGAGGTGCCGCAGTTGGAACTGCCGGTGCCGGAGTTTATACGGGAGAGCTACGAGGAGTTGCTGCGAAGGGATGCGTATCCGCCGTGTCATCAGCATATTCCGCACATTCCGCATGTGATTCTGTCGCAGTGGATGGGGGCGCTGCAGTATGAGCGCTTGAGCGAACGGGCGGAGGTGATTCTGCAACGGGTTAAGGAACTGGGGGGCGACTGGGAGAAGGCGTGCTTCATCACGCTGGCGCGCAACTTCGGGTTTGGTATCAACGGGGATGCTTTTGAACTGTGGTGCAAGCTGTTGTCTACCCGGGCTATGGGTAAGATTCGGGATGATTTGTTCCGCATAGAGGCGCTGTTTTTTGGTCAGGCGGGACTGCTGGAGATGGAACAGGTGCCGGAGTATTACCGGGCGACGGCGCAGGAGGATGGGTATCTGGAGCGACTGAGGAAGGAGTATGTGTACATGAAACATGTGTATGGATTGACGGAGTTGCCGCCGGAGCGGTGGCGTTTCTTGCGGTTGCGTCCGCAGAATTTCCCGCACATACGCATTGCGCAGTTGGCTGCCTTGTATCAGTCGGAGCAGGTGAACTTCTCTAAGATGATAGAACAGACGGATGTGAAGGAGTTGGTTAAGATGCTGGATACCACGCCGTCGGAATATTGGAGAAAGCATTATGTGTTTGGTTCTTCCGAGCATTCGCCCAACGGAATTTTGTCGCCTGCGTCGCGGGAACTGATTGTAATCAACACGGTAGTGCCGCTGTTGTATGCCTACGGCATGTATCGTCAGTCGGAGGGTTTGTGCGAGCGTGCCACGCAACTGTGGGAGGGGCTGAAGCCGGAGAACAACCACGTGATTCGGGCGTGGGTACAGGCAGGTATTCCGGTTCGTTCGGCGGCGGAGAGTCAGGCGGTGATGCAGTTGCAACACTATTGCGACCGTCAGGATTGTCTGCACTGCAGAATAGGCTACGAGTATCTGTGCCACAAACGGGAGTATGCGCCGGCGTCACCGGGTGCCGATTATGCGATTTTGCGAGAGGATGAATATAATGGAAATTAAATAGATACAAGAATATGGAGAAATATACTTTTGAGGTTCCGTTCAAGGTGCGCGACTATGAGTGCGACCTTCAAGGAATTGTGAACAATGCGAACTATCAGCACTATTTGGAGCATGCGAGACATGAGTTTTTGCAGAAGTATCACGTGAGTTTTGCGGATTTGCACAACCGTGGTATCGATGCGGTGGTGGCGCGTATCAACTTGGCGTACAAGATGCCGCTGCGCAGTGGGGATGCTTTTGTGTGTAAGTTGTATGTGAAGAAGGAGGGCATAAAATATGTCTTCTACCAGGATATCTTCCGTGTGCCCGACATGAAGGTGTGCCTCAAGGGTGTGGTGGAGACGGTTTGCTTGGTGAATGGTAAGTTGCAAACGAGTGAGGAACTGGATGTTATCGTAGCCCCGGTGGCCGAATAGGATAGGATGAACGAGGAGACATACTACCGACTGGCGCTCAGCACGATTCTGAGTCTCGGTCCCATCAACGCGCGCCGGATGTTGGCGTGTGCGGGGAGTGCTACGGAGTTGTTCAAGGAGCGACAGCGGATTCGGGAGATGATGCCGGAGGCGCACGAGCGCTTGATTTCTCTCTTTACGGAGAATGCGGATGCTGCGCTGCGCAAGGCGGAGAGTGAGGAGAAGTTTATTGAGGAGAAGAGCATACGTGTGCTTACGGAGGAGGATGATTACTATCCGTATCGCATGCGTGGGTGTGATGATGCGCCGATTGTGTTGTTCTTCTTGGGGGATGCGGACTTGAATCCGAAGCGTGTGGTCAACGTGGTGGGTACTCGCGGGTGTACGGAGTATGGTAAACAGATGTGTGACCGCATCTTGAAGGAGTTGGCGGAGTTGTGCCCGGGGACATTGGTTATGAGTGGTTTGGCGTATGGAGTGGATATCCATGCGCACCGTGCGGCGCTGAAGTATGGACTGCCTACGGTGGCGGGATTGGCGCATGGGTTGGATCGTATCTATCCTGCGCACCATCGTTCTACGGCGGTGGAGATGTTGCGCCACGGGGGATTGATTACGGAGTTTCCGAGTGGTACGCAGCCTTTCCCGGGGAATTTCTTGAGTCGCAATCGTATCATTGCGGGTATGAGTGATGCTACGATTGTGATTGAGAGTGCAAAGAAGGGTGGTTCGCTGGTGACGGCGGACATAGCGAACAGTTACAATCGGGATGTTTTTGCGGTGCCGGGGCGTTGTATTGATCCGTACTCGGAGGGTTGTAATCAGTTGATTATGGACAATAAGGCGATTCTCATGAGGAGTGCAAAGGATCTTACGGAGTTCTTGCGTTGGTCGACGACGAAGGATAAGAAGAAAGCGGATGCGGAACCGTCGTTTTTCCCGGAGTTGACGCCGGATGAGGAGAAGGTTCTCAAGCTTTTAAAGGAGATTCCGGACGGTCTCCCAATGGGTATGCTAACGGTTCAGAGCGGCATCTCCGTAGGTTCGCTTTCAGCAATCCTTATCTCGCTGGAGATTAAGGGATTGGTGAAGGCGATGAAGGGAGGGGCTTATCGGTGTGTGTAGATTTACTCAAGTTTCGGATTTGTGTAAACAACAACGAAAGAGCCATCCACAGTGTAG
>CAYSOK010000184.1:0-3204 GCA_964432645.1 uncultured Bacteroidaceae bacterium
ACGGCGCACGTCCCTACACTGTGGATGTTTACCCATCCGGGAAGGTGAACGTTTTTTTGAAATTTTTCCCTAAAGCCCTATGAAAACTAAAATTTATTTGTAATTTTGCAGAAAATTGTTACAGAGTTTTCATGAAGCAGTGTAGAATGGAAGAAAGTTTTCAAAACGCATTGATGAATGCAATCCTCCGAGAAGACGGAAAAAGCATATCTTCTTACGCCCGAATCCTCCTTGGCGACAACTCCAAAACGCATGTATGGGGTGTCGGTAAACTATGTCTGTCCTTCAATGGTCCATGCAAGACGAAAAATGGAAAAACGAACGTAAAATGAAAAATGTACGAATCTATGAAACCATTGCCCTGCTGATAGGAGGCTGCATCCTTGTCCTCGCTATCCGTTTCCTAGGCCTAAAACTCTGGCTACCGGTCACACTTGTCGGCATCCTACTGCTCTATTCACTCGACAAAGTGGCCGTTCAGACCTATAAAATGCTAGACGGCAAGAAATGTAATCTCGTAAAGCACGAACGGTTGGTGAAACTCTTGGCTGCCCTCATGGGTGTCTTCCTAGCCAACGGAAGCCTGCTCTACATGGCAGCCTTCTATTCCACCACACAAAACTATTTTGGGGTAGGCACTGACGGATATTCCGCCTACTATTGGTTCGGAGAGTACTTCATGCGCTCTATCCTCAGTTCCGTTAACCTCTTCATGTTCAGTATAGATAGCAATATCTTCGACGATATTCGTGACTGTCCCGCTATCAAATCACTCATCTCCGTTCAGTGCATCTTCTCAGCCCTCTGCACCATGGCCCTGATACTGAGTCTTGTGATGCAGCGTGCACTGGCATACTTCCGTCTACATCGCCAAACCGCCGTGTCGGACAACCGGAACCAACTCTACATCTTCTTCGGCATGAACAACCCCTCGTTGCTCTTGGCAAGAGACATCCACAGAGTGAAAGGCGATTCCGCTATCATCATCTTTGTGGAGCACACACAGGTGAATGAAGAGGAGAATAGTGGATGGAACACCATCGTAAAACTGCTGACACATCGCCATCAAACCTTCGAGGAGGCAAATGCTATCAACGCTCGGGTGGCTCTCGTGGATGCGCAACTGAGAGACATCGATTTGAAGGAACTTAACGCCAACGAGGACGGCACGTACGATTTGCTGGCGGAGCTGAATGTGCAGAAAATAAAAGAGTTGATGCTCGATATGAAGGAATATGAGGGAGCGGAACAGCACATCTTCTTCTTGTCCGACAATGAACAACAGAACATCCAAGACCTCTATATCTTCACCAAGGACGAGACCCTCGCCGAGGCACAGCGGGGCGGGGTGGAGCAGCATTTCTACTGTCATGCACGCAGAAATCGCATCAGTCGGGTGGTCGAGGATTTGTCGGCTACCGGAAAGGATATCATCTTGGTGGACTCTTCACATCTCGCTGTAGAACTTATAAAGCAGCACATCGACTTCCATCCTGTGACGTTGGTGGAACTCTCAAAGGAGAATCCCACTACCGTAACCTCTCCATTTCAGGCACTTATCGTGGGCTTCGATGAGGTGGGGCAGGACGCCATGCGCTTCTTGTATGAGTTTGGCGCTTTTGTCGATGCATCGTCAACCCCCGAGCATACTTCTCGTTCCCCCTTCCTCTGCACCGCTATCGATAAGGATATGAAAAAGAAACGGGGGAGTCTCGAAGCTTTTGTTCCTGCGGTGACCAATAATCCCATGCTCCGACTCTTGGAGATGGACTACAACGATGGAGCCTTCTATCAACTCCTGAGTCCCGCGCTCAACTACATACTTATCGCCATAGGTGATGAGGACGAGGAGATAGCTTTGGCAATAAAAATCTTCAATTACATCCGTGCGAGAGTGGAAAAGGAGGAGGACTTACGTCGCCTGCGTATCTTGGTTCGCTGTTATAGTTCGGAGAAGTTTGAGGTGATGCAACGGATTGCAAATCATTACAATAGCGCATGTCCTGGATGCCGGGTGATAAATCTCTTCGGTATGCCGGAGCAGATTTATAGCTACGATATGGTGGTAAATCGCCTCTTGATAAACCAGGGTAAGGAGTTCATGTGTCGCTATAACGAGTTGAAGGGAGATCCCCCTATCACTTGGGAGCAACGCCGTAAAAATAATTGGAACTCTCTGGATGGACTGCGGAAGTTGCATCGCCAAGAGACGCAGAATCTTTCAAATGCCATACATGCCAAGGTGAAGATGTATCTCTTGGAAAAGGTGTTGCCGGAGGCTGAACGACAGCGCTTCTTGGAGGGCTATTTCTCTCCGGACGGTACACCGAATGTGGAGGGATTCTGTGAGAACATCCATTATCCGGGATTAACGGAGGAGGAGAACCAAATCGTGCGCAACTTGGCCATTCTGGAGCATTTGCGTTGGTATGCATCGCACGAGATGATGGGGTACACGCGTGCTCCCAAGGAGATACATCGGTGTGTGGAGCGCATGAAGGTTCACAACACGCTTATCGACTGGGAAGAACTCGATGAGGAGTCGCGTATCCTCAACGAGGGCAAGAGTCAAGAGGAGGCTCTCACCGATTATAAGATGTATGACTACGCCACGGTGGATACTACTATCTCTCTGTATAAGAATGAATTATTAAATAAATAGAATAGAATATGAATCAATACACTCCCCACCCACTTGACACTTCCGGAGTAGAGCTTCCGGAGGAACTGGTGCCACTGATAGAGCAGATGGCTAAGAATGTGCATGAAGTATGGGCGCAGGGTCGCATAAACGATGGTTGGACGTTGGGCGAGGTGCGCAGTGATGCCGAGAAGCATCATCCGTGCCTTATTGCCTACGAGGAACTTTCGGAGTCCGAAAAGGATTATGATAGAAACACTGCCCTACAAACGCTCAAGTTTATCTTGGCTTCGGGCTTTAACATAACAAAGGAATAATCAATTAAATACGTAGTAACATGGAAAAGGAAAATAAGAACAAGCGTTCCGATACGGAACCGAGAACGTTCCATTGCAATGACTGTGGAAACATCATCTATCGTTATGAGGTGTTCTGCTCCAAATGTGGCAAGAAACTCGATCATTACGATTTTGAATCGTAACGGATGCTCTCGTGTCCCTACACCTCTTTTGGATGGTAGTGGGTGTCATCTCCTTACCAATCAATACTCAAGTTTCGGATTT
>CAYSOK010000185.1:0-3196 GCA_964432645.1 uncultured Bacteroidaceae bacterium
GTCCCTACACTGTGGATGGCTCTCTCGTAGTTGTTTATGCAAATCCGAAACTTGGGTTTTTACATTTTCCGAAACCGGATCTCTAAATTCTGCGTTTTTTACTTGCATAATCCCCATAAAAGACGTAACTTTGCAGCATCAAAACGATTGTTATGCACAGAGATACCTGAAAACAGCCTTCCATTAAGGGCTGTTTTTCTGTTAAATAACAAGATGAGAACAAGAATATATAGACCTAAAACAACAAAAAACATCGATCGTGAAACCTAATGCGATTCTTGCTTTTATGCTCACCGTGTTCCTATTGCTAGCGGTGGGCTGGTGGTTCTTCCCCGAAAATGGCATACAAGTGGGAGGCATCACACTGCGATTTGCCAACGTGCAACGTGACCTCCACGAGGGCAATCACGCGGAGACGGAAGTGAATGTAGACTCCCTGCTGGCGGCTTCAACACAATCGTTTGAGGAGACACTCTCCCAAACAGACCGGGAAAACTTGGATTTCTTTCGTAAATACTTCACGGAAGATGAAAAACGTATCTACGTCCCAAACGACGACTACACCTTCTTTGACGCTGTATTTCAACGCTTTGAAAAGGCACAGAAGGACAGCACGGTGGTACGCATCATGCACTACGGAGACTCCCAAATAGAACTGGACCGCATCACGGCATCTCTGCGCGAGAAGATGCAGGAACTGTTCGGAGGACACGGTGTAGGCATGGTGCCGGCAGTGGAAACGGTTCCTACGTTCTCCATCGACCAATCGGCTGCCGGAGGCATCCACAACTACATCGTCTACGGCAAAGACCCGGAACTCCACATCCGTCACCGAAGATACGGTGCTACGGGTAAGATGGCGCAGGTGAACGGCAGCGCTACCCTCTCCTTCTCCGAACGCAACGACAACTATACACAACCGCACGTCAAAGAATATTCACGCATCACCCTACTCGTGGGAAACACCACGAATCTCACAGCAACGGTTCAGAGCGGGAAGTTCTCTCTGCAACAGAGCAAAAAGGTGGAGAAGGGCGATGTGGATACACTGATGTTCCGACTACCCAAACGAGTGAACCAAGCAACCATTCGTCTACAAGGGAGTGCCGAGATTTATGGGGTGATGCTGGACGATGCTTGCGGCGTGGCGGTGGACAACGATGCCATGCGCGGCTGCTGGGGAACCATCTTTACGGAGATGGACACTACCCTATTGGCCAAATCGCTGAAGCTCATGAACACTCGGTTGATTCTGATGCAGTTTGGCGGCAACGGTATGCCCGGCATCACGAGCAAACGCGGTATATCCTACTATATCAGTAAATTACAAAAACAGATTTCGTTGCTCAAACGATTGGCTCCGCAGTGTACGTTCCTCTTTATCGGTCCTGCGGATATGGGAAAACGAGTGAACGGCGAAATGCAGACGTGGCCGCTGTTGCCGGAGACCAACGATTCACTGAAGGCGCTGGCACTGCGCAACCGTATGGCATACTGGGATATGTTCCATGTGATGGGAGGCGAGAACTCCATGGAACAATGGGTGAACCACAATCCCCCGCTCGGCGGACCCGACTACATCCACTTCTCCAACCGTGGCGCGGCGGAGATTGGTACGATGTTGGCGAATGCGTTCAACACGTACTACAACTTTTACAAGATTCGCCAGACCATTCCGGGCGATTCGGTTATCAACTTTATTCGTAAAAAGAAATGACACTCACTGAGTTACTTATACAATCCGCGGAGAATCTCTTCTCGTTTGATGAGAAGCATCCGTTGCTCTTCACGCAGTTCTATTTTTGGGCGTTCTTTGCGCTGGTGTTTGCTGTGTTTGCGCTGATTAAGAATCGAATCTTGCTGCGCAATGCGTTCTTGTTCTTTGTGAGTGTGTTCTTCTACTACAAGACGAGTGGACTGTTTACGATGATTCTGCTCTTCGTCATCCTCTTCTGCTTCTTGGCGGGCAAGTGGATAGATCGGTGCCGCACACCGCGTGGCAGATGGTGGGTGTTGGTATCGAGTATTGCGGTCAATCTGTTGATACTGTGCTATTTCAAATACGCTTACTTCTTGACGGACCTGGTCAACAATCTTTTGGGGACGAAGCTGGAGGTGTACGACTACTTTGCTGCCGTGGGCAATATGTTTGCGGGGGGAGGTAGGTTTGACACCGCCAACATCTTGTTGCCGGTGGGTATCTCCTTCTTTATCTTTCAGGCGATAAGCTATGTGATGGATGTTTACCGCGAGAAGATTCGCCCGGTACACAACTTGTTGGATTTCGGGTTCTATGTGAGTTTCTTCCCGCAGTTGGTGGCGGGTCCGATTGTGCGGGCAAACGAGTTTATTCCGCAGTTGCACAAGAAGTTTTTCTTGAGCAGACGTCAGTTTGGCATTGCGGTGTTTTGGATTATGAACGGTTTGGCAAAGAAGATTATCCTGAGTGACTACATAGCGGTGAACTTCATAGACCGTGTCTTTGACAACCCTCGTCTGTATTCGGGGTTTGAGAATTTGGTGGGACTCTTCGGATATTCGTTGCAGGTGTATGCAGACTTTTCGGGTTACACGGATATAGCGATTGGTGTGGCCATGTTGATGGGTTTCTATCTGCCGCAGAACTTCCATTCGCCGTACAAGGCGACCAATCCCGGGGGATTCTGGAAACGTTGGCACATCTCTCTGTCGCGTTGGTTGCAGGAATATCTGTACATCCCGATGGGGGGAAATCGTGAGGCGTCTTACGGTACCTTCATCACGATTACGGTGATAGCGCTGATTGCGGCGTTCTTGAGCGGTAGTTGGTTGGTGGCTACGGGGTTGCTGTTGTTTGCGGCGGTGATGGGTGTGATTGGTAAGCGCAATGCGGAGAAGCGTAAGAAGATAACGACCAACTTGAATCGCATGAACACCATGTTGTTGGGTGGTTTGTGGCACGGGGCGAGCTGGAACTTCATGATATGGGGTGGTCTGAACGGCATCGGCATGATTGTGTATCAGTTTTGGAGGGATTTCGGACTGGTGACGCGTGTGGTGTGGATGGTATTCCTGACGGTGTTGTTTGCGGGACTTTGTGTTTGGTCTCCGGCTCCGGGCTTCCGCATCGGTGTGGTTTGGTGTGGGGTGATTCTGCTGGGCGCTGTGGTGCGTTGTATATATAAAAAGGTGGGGGGAAGACCTTGTTTCGGTTGGT
>CAYSOK010000186.1:0-1162 GCA_964432645.1 uncultured Bacteroidaceae bacterium
TACGCTTGTATCTGAGCATCCATCCAGTGAAGTTTTTCCAAGTACGCTTGTTTCAGACGTTCTACAGCATCACGAAACGAAAGGGATTCATCGCCGTTGACATGGCGCGAATCTAGCGGCCAAAGGGCAGAATTTAGAGATTCACTGGCCTTTATAGCATCGGCTGTTTCATCGATATATGCTACGATGGATTCAAAGACCGACTTCTGTGTCGTCCAACGTTCTTTTACTTGCTTGCGGAAAGCCGGGTCTTCAAACAGCATGTCGTAATAGAGGTAGTCTGCTACGTAGGTGTATTCCGTCCTCGGTATAAACGTGCCCCAATCGTAATCCCACACCGGCCCCATCTTGAGCTTACCGTTTGTGTCCTTGTGGAGGTACACACTTTTGGGTGCCCATATCTCGGAGTTCTGTGCCAACTCGCTAGCCAACCACCAGTCTATAAAGCTATTTACATCTATATAATCCAGGTAGCTGCGCTTTGCCAACTGTGTGGAGTCGTAGAGAGCGTCTTCCATGCGTTCCACATAGTTGCGCACGTAGTCGAACTGTTCACTGCTTACCTCGTCGGGGTCTTTAAACTGCCAGGGTATCTCTTTTTTTATCATGTTTCCGTTGCTATCGTAACGGGCGGGAGTCTTAAACTTATAGGTTTCATCGTAGTTTACATCGAGTTCGAAGATGAAACCGTTTGCTAGGTTTACGCGATTTTCGTCTATGCGGATTTGTTCGCACAACCAGTAATTACCGCGATGCACACCGTTGAGTACCAACTCCACGAAACGTCCGGAGGGTGTCCACTCTAGTCCGGTGGTTCGGCGAGCGATTTCTAAACCTACGGCATTGCGGAGGAGTGTTCGATCCATCCAGTTGGATATCAAACACCAACGTTTGTGTCGTGCCATGCCAAGTAGGGTATGGCGGGAGTCTAGTTTTAAGGTGTAGGACTTCTTGGGGAATGTCCAACTGGAGTTGCCGCGTCCTTTCATCTGTAACGTGCCTTGGTAGTCCACTTGTCCGTCTGTTCCTATCACGGTCATGCTAACTCCTTTTTTCCATTCTGTCTTACTCGTGATGGAATCGGAATCGGGAATCTCTATGTAGACTACGGGGAGTGCGGTATGGAACTCATTGTCGTACTGCAACGATTCTTCCACTTTGT
>CAYSOK010000186.1:1262-3144 GCA_964432645.1 uncultured Bacteroidaceae bacterium
TAAAAAATACCTGGGGTTTTTCCAAGGGTATCTTTGAAAAAAACACTGTACTTTTTGGTGCAAAACACTGTACTTTTTGTCTCGAGTTCTCCTAGAACAGCAACCAAAAAGTACTAGAAAAAGAGCGAAAGTCTCGGAGTTTTCGAGACGAAATGCGCGGAGAAAAATATTTTTCTTCGGGGAAATAATTTTGCGTGCCTGCTTTTGTATATATTTTTCGTTAAGAAAAGGGTTTCTTTTCTGCTTTCACCCTTTCACCTTTGCCCCTTCACCTGCTTTCACCGTGGGAATCGCATCTTTCACCTTTTCTGCAAAAGATTGACAATCAAAGGAAGTAATTACCCTTCACCTCTCACTTGTCCCAAAATACCACAAAAATGTTTCAACCGAGAAAAGGCTTCATGCTTTCACCTTTGCTTTCATCGCGCTAATAATCACGGGGGTTATAGTGAAAAACGTGCTTTCACCTTGAAATGATGAGATTTTTGTAAAAGAAAATCTTATATTGATATGACCTTTCATTCTCTCAAAAGAGCCTCTTCTTGTTCCGTACACCCTCTGCTGAAACCTCGATTCTATCGCGCTTCTGGCACAAAAATCGAAAATAAGAAAGATTGATAATACCTCTCTTATAATAAAACACCACCTCGTCCGTTATATAATAAAAAGTAAAAACATACTATGTTATATATAATATTTTTGGTAAGCTTCTTGGCGAGTCTTTCGTTTTCCGCATTTCTAATGCCATTGTTACTCCAACTGTGTAACAAATTTAGACTCTATGATGTTCCCGACGAACGCAAAATACACAAGGCGAGAATCCCTCGACTGGGGGGGGTAGTGTTCCTGCCATCGCTACTCGTATCCGTTGCCATTTCGTTGGTACTGCTTACCGTGTCCGGAGTGCATGAGGTGGTTTCGCTCAAGGTGTGGACCTTCTTGTTTCTCGTAGGACTCTTCCTTATATATATAATAGGAGTCTTCGATGACCTTCTCTCCATGAAGGCCTCTAAGAAGTTTGTCATACAGTTGGCAAGTTCCTGCTGTTTCCCCATCTCCGGACTCTACATCAATACGCTGTATGGATTTATGGGAATCTACGAGATTCCCTTTTGGGCAGGAGCCATTCTAACGGTAATCGTTTCTACAACCATTGTAAACGCCATCAATCTTATCGATGGCATCGATGGACTTTCCTCCCTGCTCTGTATCATCTCTTTCGCCATCCTCGGTGTACGCTTTTATCAGGTGGGTATTTACATATATACCATCTACACCATTGGTTTGATAGGGGGTATCTTGCCGTTCCTTTATCATAATATCTATGGTAAACCGGAGAAGGGTACGAAGATTTTTATGGGAGATACGGGTAGCTTGACCCTGGGGTATTCTCTTGGTTTCTTGTGTCTTAAGTACGTTATGGACAATCCGATGATTATGGATTCCAATCGTTTTGATGCGTTGATTCTTCCGGCGTCCTTATTGATTGTCCCTGTGTTCGATGTACTGCGCGTATTCTTCTATCGCATGCGACACCATGTGGGCATCTTTACGCCCGATAAGAACCACATTCATCATAAGTTTATTCGTATGGGATGTACGACGCATCAGGCATTGGGATGGATACTCTTGATACATGTATTCTTCATCGGTTACAATTATCTGATGGTGGGGTGCATGGGGGTCACCTATCTCATTCTATCGGATGTGGTAATTTGGATTCTGCTCCACTTGTATTTAGACTATCGTTTGGGAAAGGTCGAGAAAAGCGATCCTTCGGATAGCTCGCGTACAATCGGTGGGCGTTGACGGTATGGGAAATCAAATCTGTTTAAACATACCGAAGGTATCATATCAGAATAATATGGTTCTGGTGCGATAC
>CAYSOK010000187.1:0-3139 GCA_964432645.1 uncultured Bacteroidaceae bacterium
CCATCAAATAAAATTGTTCCCAAAACTATGGAAATATCTTATTTTTTTTCTACTTTTGCGTTACTTTAATGAATCAATAAGAATCTTAGAATAAATATGACGCTAAAACAAACAATTTTGGCATTAGGACTGCTAATACCGAACCTCTCTGTCGTGGCACAGACACCACATCCGGAACGTATATACCTCTCCGGTACGGGAATCGATAATACGAAAACTTGGGAATTCTATTGCTCCGCAGGACAAAATAGTGGTAAGAAAGGCAAAATACAAGTGCCTTGCAACTGGGAACTCCAAGGATATGGCGACTATACTTATGGACGCTGGTATGTCAACGAGGGAGAAACCCCTAGTAAAGAAGTGGGTACCTATCGATATACCTTTAAGGCTGACAACGCTTGGAAAGGAAAACAAGTGAAAATCTATTTCGATGGCGTGATGACCGATACACAAGTGAAAATCAACGGTCAGTCCGCCGGTGATGTACACCAAGGAGGTTTCTATCGCTTTAGTTACGATATCTCCTCCCTGCTACAGTATGGCAAGAAAAATGAACTTGTAGTGGAGGTGAACAAACATTCAGCCAACGAATCCATCAACGCTGCCGAACGTAAGGCCGATTGGTGGTTGTATGGCGGTATCTATCGCCCCGTTTGGCTGGAGGTTAATCCGGAGGTGCGCATCGATTTCGATACCTATCTAATTGATGCACGTGCCGACGGCTCCGTAAAGGTGCGTGCCAATGTGCAGAACGACGAGGCCTTCTCCGGTTATGAGATGCGCGTGACCCTTCGTGAAATGAAAGGTAACGGAAGTTATACCTTCAACAAAACCGGATTGAAGTCCGACAAACAGGGGGGAACACAACTGGTGGAACTGAAGGGTACCTTCAATGGAGCCAAGACCTGGGACCCCGAACACCCCAACCTCTATGTCGCAACCGTTGAGTTGATAAACGATAAAGGCGAAACCATACAGAAACGCGAAAACAGAATAGGTTTCCGCACCGTAGAGTTTATCCCACAAGAGGGACTCTATCTGAACGGCGTCAAGTTGGTGATGAAGGGCGTGAACCGCCACTCCTTCTCCGTAGATGGCGGACGTGCCACCTCGGCAGCGATGAGTAGACAGGATGCCCTCCTTATAAAGGAGATGAATATGAACGCCGTGCGTTCTCACTACTCCCCCGATGAACACTTCCTGGATATGTGTGACTCCCTTGGAATCGTTTACCTCGATGAGTTGGCCGGTTGGCAAAACGGCTACGACAATGTGGGACGCAATCTCCTGGAGGAGATGATTAAACGCGATGTCAACCACACCTGCATCGTCCTTTGGGACAACGGAAACGAAGGAGGATGGAACTACGACCGCGACAACGAATTTGCCAAATGGGATGCACTCCAAAAACGTCATGTAATCCACCCGTGGGCAGACTTCAACGACTTGGACACCCATCACTATCCCGCCTACCTCACCGGCGTGGCACGTTTTAACAACGGGTATAAGGTGTTCATGCCCACAGAATTCATGCACGCCATGTACGACCAAGGCGGTGGTGCCGGACTGCGCGACTTCTGGGAGCGATGGATGGAAAGCCCCTATTTCAACGGAGCCTTCATCTGGGCTTACTGCGATGAAGCACCCAAGCGTACCGACCAAGGTGGTAAGTTGGATTCCGATAAGAGCAATGCTCCCGACGGCATTCTCGGTCCGCGCCGAGAGAAGGAGGGAAGCTACTATGCCATCCGCGAGGTGTGGAGCCCCATTCAGGTGGAAAAAATGCGTATCGGTAAATATTTCGATGGAAAATTCAAGGTGAAGAATCGCTTCTTATACACCAATTTGGCCGATTGCAAGATGACCTATAAGGTAATCTCTTGCGGAAGTCCCCTTTCCATAGACGGTGCGACCGATGAAAAGGTGGTTGCCTCAGGAAGTGTCACCCTGCCCGCCATAGCACCGGGTGAGACCGGAACTGCCTCTTTTACCCTCCCCGAGCGCTTCGAAGAGGGCGATTTCCTTATCCTCGAATCCTACAATCCGCAAGGAGAACTGCTCGCCACCACCTCCGAACAAATCCATCTCACGAGTGAGTATTTCACCAATATGCTCTCTCGTGTTCCGGCAACTCTCGCCGCTTATCGTTGTTCTGCCGAGAAAGATGCTGCTACCGTCACCCTGAAGAGTGACCGCGTGGAGGTGCGTTTCAACGCTACCAACGGTCAGATAGAACAGGTGACCGCCGATGGAAAGACCATTCCCCTTACCAATGGTCCCGTAGCCGTAGGTATGAAGATGCGTTACGATGCCGAGGCAAGTTATGTACGCAACGAACCCGAAGGTGCTATCTTCTGCGCCCACTACAAAGGTGCCGTGGACTCCATACAGTGGAAACTCACCAACGATGGACTCCTCTTTATGAACGCCATCCTCTTGAACAGAGCCTCCGGAGGTGCAGGATTTGATGATGCCTTTATGGATACCGAAGTTTATAACCTGGGACTCACCTTCTCTTATCCCGAAGAGAATGTCACCGGTATGAAGTGGATGGGACGTGGTCCCTTCCGTGTGTGGAAGAACCGTATCCCCGGAACCAATTACGGTGTATGGCACAAGAACTACAACAATACCATCACCGGAGAAAGTTACGATAATCTGGAGTATCCGGAGTTTAAGGGGTATCATGCCAACCTCTATTGGGCAACCCTCGAAAGCAAGAAGACTCCCTTCTCCGTGTATGCGCAAAACGATGGTATCTTCTTCCGTGTATTCACGCCCGAAGAGCCTGCCGGAAGAGCCGGAGGCAAGCGCACGATGCCTGCTTTCCCCGCCGGAGATCTCTCCTTCTTGCTCGATATCCCGGCCATCAACTCCTTTAAGCCTATCAAGATGCAGGGGCCACAGAGTCAGCCGGGAAATATACGTATAAAGGAAGGCGATGAAGGTTTACACCTCGATTTACTGTTCGATTTTAGACAAACGAAGTGATTTCGAGACGAAAAAAACGAAAAGTGTTTGGTAATGTGCGAAAAAAGCGCTAACTTTGCACCCGATTTTATAACATTATTGAGTTACATCACAATTTTTTAAAGCTATGTATTTAGATACAGCAAAGAAAAAGGAGATCTTTGGACAG
>CAYSOK010000188.1:0-3057 GCA_964432645.1 uncultured Bacteroidaceae bacterium
TCACCGGACAAACCCGTACCGACAACGATACACACATCTACGATGCACGCGTCATCTTGCAGGACCAGACCTGCCAGAACGGATACATCGATGTACTCGATAAGGTGCTCATCACCCCCGCCAACATGGCAGAGATGCTCCGCACCAATGGCCAAACCAATATCTTTAGCCACATCATGGAACGCTTCAGCTACCCCTCCTATGGAGCCACGCTGACCGATGACTATATCACCACCCACGAAGGAAGCACCGTAGACTCTGTTTTCCAGAAGCGCTACTTCAGCGACCGCTCACAGGGCGGCAGCAAGAACACTACCGACCCCGACGGCAACACCGTGGGAGCAACCCTTAAGTTTGACCCGGGATGGAACCAATACTCCAGCTCCGACAACGCCAAAGAGAGCGATATGGCAGCCATCTTCGCACCTACCGACTCTATTATAAAGGTATACTTCCTGGAGGGATCCGGCAAACCCTTGTTGGAGAGCTACGCCTCTGCCTACAAGCCCTTCACCGAAGACAATCTGGTGCAAGCCATCGACCAAATTCCTCTGGACGTCATCCAGGCACTGGCACGCAACCTGATGCAGAGCTCCTTCATCGGCACCGTGCCCAGTAAGTTTACCACCGTCATGAACGACGCCACCGACGAACTCGGCGTCACCACCGCCAACGTAGAAAAATGTCTCTTGGCCAACAACGGTGTTATCTATCTGGTGAACGCCGTCTTCTCCCCCGCCGACTATGCCGCCGTTTCCGCTCCGGCATACGTAGGGCAGAACATGAAGATTTTCAACTGGGCCATTCAGGACGGAAGCAATCTGGGACTAAACTTCTACGCCTACCTCAAGGCCATGAGTTCACGTTTCAGCTTCTTCATCCCCACCGACGACGCTATGACCATGGTGTACAGCTACGCCAACCACGGTCGCAAGACCCCCTATTGCTACACCTTCTCTTGGGATGAGAAGACCAAGAAGCCGCTCTGTAAGCGAGGCGAATACGACCCGGATACCAAGAAGATGAAGGAGGGCGCCACCCTCACCAACGTCACCGGTACCGAGATGTATCGCGTGCTGAAGGACCTCTTGGAGACCCACACCATCGTACACTCCACCGACGAATACAACACCGGTATGGAGCAGAACAAGAAGTGGTACATCGCCAAGAACGGAGCTCCTATCTACGCCCCCAACATACAATCACGCGTAGGCGCCGAAGTATATGGAGGTTGGCAGATACAGAACGATGACCCCGCACAGGTGGTTGAGTTCTACGACCAAACCGCACAGACCAACGGATACGGTAACGGATTTACCTACGTCATCAACCACCCGTTGCAGACCACTACCTCCACCGTCTCCGACCGCATCTCCGAGATAGCCGGCGACGATGCTACCGAGGGAAAGACCTTTAAGGAACTGTGCGAGACCGACGAAGGATTGTTGGTTCGTGCCGGCTTCATAGCCGATGGCGAAACCCTCAACGACGATGGAACCATCAAGAAAGCCAACACCTCCGGTAAGAGTATGCGTAACCGCTACCTTATCTTCACCAATGACAACGGTTTGACACAGAACGTCAAATTCTTCAACTCCTACAACTACACCGTTCTGGTACCCAGCAACGAGGCCGTTCGCAAGGCTGTAGAAGAGCGCGGACTCCCCACCTGGCACACCATTGAAACCTATCTGGACACCCAGGAGGCCAAGTACGATGCCATGAAGGAGGGATACGACTCCGAGGCAGACATGCCGGCAGCAGAATTGCAGAAATTGCAAAACTTCAAGGCCGCTTATCAGACCAAGGCACAAGCCATGATCAGTTGTTTGGTCAATGTAGTGAAGAACCACTTCATGGACAACTCCTTCTTTGCCGATGATTACGCCTACAGTCAGGTGACCGAGAGCTCCGTCATCGATACCACTACCAATGTGTATTCAAAGATTGAGATAGAGTGCGACGGCAAGCGCAACATCACCGCACAGGGCGAGACCAACAGCGGAACCAAGGTAGGAAAGGCAGTCAAAGTGCTCTCCAACAAGAACTTGGTGGCACGTGACTATGTCTTCAACACCACCGTGAGCGACAAGGCAGGTAACTATCTGAACACCTCCTCCTTCGCCGTAATTCATGAAATAGACGACATACTGGACTTCATGAACTACCCGAGCAATCGCTACGACAACGAATGGGCAACGCTCCAAGCGGCCAAACGTTACTTACTGAAATATCCGGTCAAATAATAAAATCCAGAACGTATGAATCGAATAAAATATATGCTTATCATGCTGTTCGTCTGCGTAGCAACAACAGCAATGGCACAAGGAAAGCGCATCTCCGGTAATGTGTGGAATGCGACGGACGGACCGGTTGTCATGGCAAACGTATTGGAGATCGATGCCAATCAACGTATCGTGAGTCAGTCAGTGACCGACTTGAACGGTAACTTCTCCATGACCATCAAGAGTCCTAAGAACAAATTGAAAATCAGTTATGTGGGCTACGAAACCTTCCTGCAAGTGATTGGTGACCGTTCCTCCTTCAAGATAGAAATGAAAGACAAGAACACCATGGAAACCGTCACCGTGGTAGCCAAGAAGAAGGTGAAGACCAACGGACTCTCCATCCCTGAACGCGAGGTATCCGTGGCACAACAGACCCTCAACATGGACGACCTGGCTGGTCTGCAATTCACCGATGCCTCCGAGGCACTCCAAGGTAAAATCGCCGGTTTGGACATCGTGGCCAACTCCGGTAACCTGGGTTCCGGTACCACCATGCGTCTGCGCGGTGTCACCACCATTAACGGAAACGCCGAGCCGTTGATTGTCGTCGATGGCAACATCTTCGACCTTCCGGACGACGCACAAGACATCGACTTCGAGAACATGGACAACGAAGAACAGTTCTCCACCCTCCTCTCCGTGAACCCCGAAGACATCCTCTCCATCAACGTCCTGAAGGACGCCTCCGCTACCGCCATTTGGGGTAGTAAGGGTGCCAACGGTGTCATCGAGATTAAGACCCGTCGCGGTTCCCGCGGAAAGACCAAAG
>CAYSOK010000189.1:0-3009 GCA_964432645.1 uncultured Bacteroidaceae bacterium
AATGAAAACACTCTTTTTCCTTACTTCGAATTCAAGATGATGTTTGCTATTTCGGTGATGTCCGCTACGGTTATTTCGCTGTCACCGTTTACATCGGCTTGAGCATTGTCGGTGTCACCGTTTAAAATCAGGGACGCTACTTCCGTGATGTCCGCTACGGTTACTTCGCCGTCAGCATTGACATCGCCTACCAAACCTTCGGTGGTGAGACCGGCTAGCTGAGCTACTTGGTCGGCAGTGAGAGCGTAGTTGTATACGCGGAAGTCGTTCAACATTCCTTTGAAATAGGGGTCACTCTCGAAGAGACTGCGACCTACGTAACAAAGGTACGGACGGACATCCGACGGACGCAGGGTGATGCTCGTGGATTGGGCTACTTGCGCACCGTTGACGTAGAGCGTGACAGCCTCATCGCTTATGGTTACGGCTACGTGACTCCACTTGTTATAACTGAGGGCGGTACCGTCCAAATACTGCTCATCGCCACCGTTCTTTATAGCGTAACGAATCTTGGTACCTCCGCCACGAGTGGTGAGGAACATGTATGCATCGGTGCTGTTGCCGAAATCAAAGATTCGTTGCCAATTGGAAAGGGAGCGCGGACGTACCCAGGTGGCAATGGTCAGCGTACGATGGTTGGCTACGCCTTGCGGCAGCTGGATGAAGTCGTTGCTGCCGTCGAGAGAGAGGCAACCGTCTTCACCTAAGTTTCCGGTGTCGAAGGATGCATCGTAGACAGCGGCATGGTTGGCTTGCTCGGTGAGATCCTCCGTACTGTTGTCCTCAAAGGTGTAACGAGCTATGATGCTCGGAGCACCGGTGGAAGCTGCCGATACGGCATCGGTATAGTCGGAGAGGTTCTGACTGTAGTCCACCGCTTTGATGCGATAGGTGTACTTCACGCCATCGGTCACGGTGTTGTCGATGAAGGCGGAGTCGTTGACCTGACGGGCTATCATATAATAGGTGTCATCTCCCTCCTTGGCACGATAGATGTTTACGCCTTGCAGGTCTTCATCGGCGGGCTGTTTCCAGTCGAGACGTATGGAGGCGGCTTGGGCAGTGGCTTTGAGGGCGGTGGGGGCAGCGGGAGCTACCTTGTTGTACTGATTGCCGGCCGGAACGAGTCGCCACAGTTGATTCTTTTCTCCGGTGAAGGCGGTCTGCACGATAGCGGCTCCGGCGGTATTGGTCTTGGAGGTGACTGCCATACAGAGATTGCTGTGGGCGCTGCGGATGGCAAACCATCCGTCGCCTTGGTAGTCGAAGAACCAGCGTTCGTTGTTGCCTACCTCACCGGTGTATAGGATGATATTGGTACGATTGAAGCTCCAGTTGAGGACATCGGGCAGGTAGCTGCTGTTGGCGTGGTTGCGGATGACGTAGTAGCTGAAGTCATCGCCGCAGGTGGACGCTATCGGGGTAATGTCCCACTGTTGATAGGTCTGCTGTTCGGTGCCTTTCTTGCGATAGCTGTCTTGCACCAGATTGGCGCCGTTGCTAAAGGTTCCGTCCTTCACGCTGAGGTATTTACCGCTGTATCCGTTGACTATGGAGAAAGTGCCTTCTACGGCGGGTTGGGGGTCTTCTCCATAGGTAATCAGACGGGTGACTTCGGCATTGGTTTGTCCGTCTTGATAACTGCCGGACTTACCGCCGGGGAGTTCCACCACGTATTCGTAGGTGGGGCCGTAACCGTCTACGAACACCGGAAACTCATTGGTGGTGAGGAATCGGTAGTTGGTGGCTACGGCTTGTCGCTCGGAGGTGCCGCCGAAGAGACGTATCTTGCCGTCGGTCTTGCGATAGACGGCAGCGGAGGTCCAGTTGCTGCGGTGTTCGGCGTAGGCGAGTCGGTCGCCGTTGCAGGCTTGCACAAATTCGCCGCGGCTCAGTCCGGCATCGCCCCACCAGATGGCGGTTTGCAGTCCGTACTCGGCTCCTACCATGGCTTCCATGGTGTTATGTACCTCGTCGGCGGTGGCGTGCTTGCCGTCGGCGCGCACTTGGGTGAAGAACTTGGCGTAGTTGTCGAAGGTGCCTGCGAGTTGATGGGTATTTCCTTCTTCTATATTGTTTTTCAGCACATTGTACCACGTAAGTGCTTCGTCGCAGTTCAGGGTGTTGCCACCGCAGATGCGGATGCTGTCGAAGGTGGAGAGGTTGCGCAGGGACTTACATACGTTTAGGAAGTCGGTGGAGGTGCCTTGTCCCCATCCGTAGTCGGGTTCGTTGTAGGGGGATACGCTCACCACTTCATAGCCTGCATCTTGGTAGGCTTGACGGTAGATGTCTAGCATGGTTGCCCAGCGATCGGGGTCGAAGGAGTTGTTGGGTTTGAACCAACTGTCTACGTAGCCGGAGGTTGCTCCGGTGGGGTCGGCGGGGTCGCTGTTGAGCATCAGTTTGAAGTTTGTTGCGCCTTCGGTTTTGGCGCGTTTGATGGCGGTAAGGCGTTCTTTGAGACAGGTTTGTTGATACGTACTCATTTCACCGGAGGACATATCGGCTGCCGGTTGAAAGGAGGTTCGGATGATTTTTACGTTTTCGCCCAGCATGAAGCGGGTTCCGCGCTGTATATTCCCTTCGCTTATCCATGCGACATCGAGTCCCCATTCCAAGGGGAATTTCTGTCCTTCGTCGAAAACGTTGTATAGCACCGTGCGTTGGGGGGTAACCCACGGTTTAAGATAGTCACTTGTTCCCGACACGGTGGTACGGGCACTCAGCGTTTCGGCCATCATTGCCAGAACGGCTGTCAGAAATAAGGTTTTCTTCATCGTTTATTGTTGTTTTTTGTTTATTAATCTTCTGTTTTAGCGAGAGGGGAATACATTATTATATATATGCCCACGATGTTTTTATCCACAATGTTTTTACCCACGATGTAGGGACGCTTCGTGGAGCGTCCTCAAAAATCCGGTTCGTGGTACACGCCGCATGGCGAAAACATCCGGATATCCATTCATATTTCCATTTACGTGGTGTTCCATTCGGGATGTACCACGA
>CAYSOK010000190.1:0-2971 GCA_964432645.1 uncultured Bacteroidaceae bacterium
CGTATCTATCTCGATAATGAGCCGTATAGTGACCTGAAGGAGAAGATGCGCTATTTGGTGGAGCCGGCAGAGCCTACACCGGACGAGGCGAAATTTCACTTCGAGGATATCCACGAGCTGACGTGTGCAGACTTGTCATGTGGTTCGGGTCACATTCTGAATGAGTGCTTCGATCTGCTCTATCAGTGTTATCTGGAGAGCGGTTACAGTCGTCGCAAGGCCATAGAGGATATCTTCCGTTATAACTTGACGGGTGTGGATTTGGATACGCGTGCCAAGCAACTGGCTCAATTCGCCTTGTTGGTGAAGGCTTGTCAAAAAGAACGTTCATTCCTCGATGCCAGTGTGATGCCGCATGTCTATGATATGCCTCGCCCGTATGGTGAGTATTTCTCCTCGGAGGAGGCATTGCGCACTGCGCTGGCGGCGTTCATTATGGGAGAGGACACTACTGTGATTAATGAATTGGTGGAGGCTATCACGCTGATGAACGATGCGGAGAACTTGGGTAGTATCATGATTTTTGATATTAGTGAGCGTACTCGAAACATCCTTCTTGCTCGCATGAAAGAGTATGGGCAGGCGGAATTTGTTCTGGAGAAGATTCGTGTGTTGATGCCATATATTAGGATGATTCTTAC
Organism: uncultured Bacteroidaceae bacterium; assembly: GCA_964432645.1. GTDB lineage: Bacteria > Bacteroidota > Bacteroidia > Bacteroidales > Bacteroidaceae > CAZUTW01. Next base: position 642 of record CAYSOK010000190.1, read on the forward strand.
GCTGACGCAGAAGTATGCGGCGATAGTGATGAATCCGCCGTATATGCAAACAAATAAGTCTGAAATATTATCGAGATATGCTCGAAATAAATATTCTAATACATGCAATGATTTGTTCACGGTATTTATGGATGTAGCATCCCGAATAATTAAGTTCAAAGGGAAATACGGCATGATAAATATGCAATCATGGATGTTTCTTTCTTCTTTCGAAGAACTACGAATAGATATAATAGCAAAGCAGCAAATAGATTCGATGTTGCATTTAGGAGCAAGAACATTTGATGAACTATCTGGTGAAATAGTACAGAATACAGCGTTTGTTATAGCTAACCATCTCCCTATTTCAAACGGAATATATTACCGTTTAATAGATGGTCGTAATTGTTGCGAAAAAGAAAAATTATTTTTGACTAAAGCAAATATGTTTGCTAATGTTAATCAGGAACTCTTTAGAAATCTTCCATCATCACCTATAGCATATTGGGTGAGTAGTAAATTGTCAGATGTATACAAGAATGGAAGTTCTATAACGAATTATGTTGATACATTTCAGGGCATTATAACTGGTGATAATCTACGTTTCCTTAGACTTTGGTATGAAATAAATACAAAGAAGATAGCATTACATCAAGAAGTTTATGAAGAATTAGATTTGGAAGAAAAGTATTGGATTCCATACAATAAAGGAGGAGAATTTCGTAAATGGTATGGAATTCAAGATAATGTTGTTTATTGGAAGTATGGACCATCTGATAAAACAAGAGGAAAACTTGGCTTTAAACATTATTACCTAAAACCGTATGTTGCATGGTCATATACTGTAAGTAACTCTATAGCGACCAGATACTATCCGTTTGGCTTTTTGTGGGATGTCCGAGGATCAGGCATTATGGATAAGAGTCATTGCCTTTTTTATCTACAAGCATTTATCGCTAGTAAGGTCGCCTATAAGTTGTTTAGAATTACGGCATCAAATTTATCCTGTCAAGTAGAAAATATAATACAGTTGCCCATTATTATTGATAGGAAGAGGTTTGAGAAAATTGAAACTTATACTAAAAGTTGCATTTCCATCTCCAAGCAAGATTGGGACTCCCACGAAACCAGTTGGGACTTCGCCCAAAACGAACTCATCTCCATCGCCCAAGGCGGAGAAACATTGGAGACCTGCGTAACCCAATACGAACAAAAGTGGGAACGCCTCTTCATGCAGCTCCACGCCAATGAGGAAGAGCTGAACCGTCAGTTCATCGATATCTATGGCCTGCAAGACGAGCTCACCCCCGATGTCCCCCTCAGCGAAATCACTATCCTGCAACAAGGCGAGATTAATGTAACCGAGACCGGCATTACCTGGCATGAAGATGTAATCATCAAGCAACTCATCAGTTACGCCGTAGGCTGCATGATGGGCCGCTATCGCCTGGACCGTCCCGGCCTCGCCATTGCCCATCCCGATGCCAAACCGGAAGAATATGCGCCCTACACCTACCACGGAGAAACCTTCGAGATAGACGATGACGGCATCCTCCCGTTGTTGCCCGCCAGTTGCGCATTTACCGACAACGCCAACCTTCGCTTCAAGCACTGGTTGGAGTTGGCCTTCGGTCCCGATTCATTGGTGGAGAATCTGAACTTTGTGGAAAAGTGCTTGGGCAAACCCATTGATGAATACTTCGTGAAGGACTTCTGGAAGGATCATAAGAAGATGTACCAAAATCGTCCCATCTACTGGCTTTTCGCCTCCAAGAAGGGCGCTTTCCAGTGCATCGCCTATATGCACCGCATGAATGCCTACACGGTGGAGCGCATCCGCACCAACTATCTCTTGCCTCACATTGAGTGGTTGGTACAGCGGCAGCAGGAGTTGCAGCAGAACGCCGCCAACCTCTCCACCGCCGAGCGACGCAGTCTGGACAACATCACCAAGCAGATAGCCGAGTGCCGTGAGTACCACGACCGTCTCCACGTCATCGCCGACAAGCAAATCGCCTTCGACCTGGATGATGGTGTAGTAGTCAATCACGCCAAGTTTGGCGATGTAGTCACAAAACTAAAATAGATCCTCTAAAAACGAATGATACGTATGAAAGTCCGATTTTATTTTCCATATTCAAAAAGGACAAACAGTGTTTGTCCTTTTCAAACGAAAAAGGCTAAACACTGTTTGTCCAATTCACTTGAACCCGATAATTTGCGAGACGGTAAAGAACAAAACGATGATAGACGCGAATTTGTGAGACACTGTCTCACAAATTCAAAAAGAAGAAACGAATATAAAAAAGATATCTAAAACAGAAGTAAGTATATGGAAAAAGATATAATTA
>CAYSOK010000191.1:0-2960 GCA_964432645.1 uncultured Bacteroidaceae bacterium
TGAATGGTTTATTCCTTTTTCTTCATTTCTGCATCGAATTTGCGGGTGGCTGCGGCTTTTTGAACGATGTTGCACGGACCACCTATGCATCCCCCTTCACAACTCATAATCTCTATGAACTTCGTAGGACACTTCCTGGTCTTGGCATAACTGCGGAGGAGCGCTATGCTCTTCTTGTCCAAACCTTGAATTACCGTGGCCTCTAGCGAAGCGTCACCACAAAGATTCTTTACCGACTGGAAAACACCTCCCGTCTTCGCAAAACCGTGACCGTCACGAGAGGCTCGCTCCTCCGGAACAAACGGTTCGCTGTCCGCTATGTGAATATCGTATCCTTCCAAAACGGCATCCAACTCACTGAATGTCCATACGAAATCTACGTTGGGATTGTCAATACCCTCCTTACGCTTGCTCGCACAAGGGGCGATGAACACGGTCTTGGCCTCCGGATGCTTCTTGCGCGCATACTCCGCTATGTAATACATCGGTGAACCGGTGTCCGACATGAAGGGCGCCATCTCCGGAATGTGCTTCTTCACCAACTCCTTATAGGCGGAACAACAACTGGTGGTCATGAAGGGCTGACCCTCCTCCATGCGCTCCTTGAACTCCTCGGTCTCGCGACGGGTGGTCTCGTCGGCTCCGTATGCCACTTCCAGTACATCGCTGAAGCCCAACTGACGAATCGCGCCGTACACCTTCTCCATCGGTTGGTCGAACTGTGAGAGAATGGAGGGAGCTACCATGGCTACCACTTGCTGACGACTGTCTATCAACTTCAAAACATCGAATACGTCCGTCTTCTCGAAAATGGCGCCGAAAGGACAGGCTTGCAGACACTTACCGCAATAGATGCAGGTGTAAGGGTCGATGTGCTCCACACCATACTCGTCCTTGCTGATGGCCTTCACCGGACACGCCTCCTCGCAAGGTACCGGCATGTAGATGATGGCGTGGTAGGGACAGGCGGCATGGCAGAGTCCGCAACTCACACAGGTGTCGTGGTCGATGTTTGCCTTGCCGTGCTTGTCGAAGAAGATGGACTTCTTCTTGCAGGCATTCTTACACGCCTGAGCCACACAGCCACGGCAAAGGTTGGAGACTTCGTAGTTCACCTTGATACAGGAGGAGCAGGCCTCGTCCATCACAAAGAGTATACGCTTCTTGTTCTCGTTCTCGGTGCGCTCCAGCATACGGGTGGCGTAGGTGCTGAGGGTGTCCAGCTCATCGTGTTCGTCGTCCATATCGAAGCCCATCATCGCCATGCACTTGTATTTGGTCACAGCGCGCTCCTTATAGATACAGCATCGTCCGCGAACGGCACCCTTGCGGGGGTTCAGTTCCAACGGCAAACGGTCTATGTCCTTCACCAAACGGTGTTGTTTCCACATGCTTACCATCTTGGCGAGCAACTGGTAGCGGATAAGTAAAATGTTGTGTCCTGCAGCCATAGTCTTTTCTTAATTATGTTTTGAATTGCTTGTACATAGTTTCACTATGTGCAAAGATAGACAAAAAGGAACAATACTCGGGTGATTTTGGCAAAAACTTGCTTCGCGGGGGAGATTTTTTAAGGAAGTGTATCGCTTTTAGAAACTTTTTATCTACTTTTGTCGTGTTTCTAAACTACGAGCGTATGTACAATGTATTATCGGACCGGGCGGAGGAGTTCATCTGCCACGAGGAGGTGATGGAGAGCATCGCCTATGCACAGCAACAAAAGAACAATCGGGAGGAGTTGACGCGCATCTTGGAGAAGGCACGGCGGCACAAGGGTATTTCGCACCGCGAGGCGATGACGCTGTTGGAGTGTGAGGTGCCGGAGGTGTGGGAGGAGATTTTCCGTTTGGCGCGGGAGATTAAGGAGCGGTTTTACGGGAATCGTATCGTGATTTTTGCACCGCTGTATCTGTCCAACTATTGTGTGAACGGTTGTGTGTATTGTCCGTACCACGGCAAGAACAAGCATATACAGCGTCGCAAGTTGACGCAGGAGGAGATCCGGCGGGAGGTGATTGCGCTGCAGGACATGGGGCACAAGCGATTGGCGATTGAGGCGGGGGAGCATCCTACGCTGAACACCATGGAGTATATTCTGGAGAGTATCCGCACCATCTACTCCATTCATCACAAGAACGGTAGCATACGACGGGTGAACGTGAACATCGCTGCCACGACGGTGGAGAATTATCGTCGTCTCAAGGAGGCGGGGATTGGTACATACATCTTGTTTCAGGAGACATATAATAAGGAGAATTACGAGGCGTTGCATCCCACGGGTCCGAAGCACGATTATGCGTATCACACGGAGGCGATGGATCGTGCCATGGAGGGGGGTATAGACGATGTGGGTATCGGTGTGCTCTATGGGTTGACTACGTATCGCTATGATTTCACGGCGTTGTTGATGCATGCGGAGCATCTGGAGGCGAAGTTTGGTGTGGGTCCGCACACGATTAGTGTGCCGCGTTTGTGCAAGGCGGATGATATCGATACGGCGGATTTCAGCAATAGTCTTCCGGATGATATTTTCCACAAGTTGGTGGCGTTGATTCGTATTGCGGTGCCGTACACGGGTATGATCGTGTCTACGCGTGAGAGTAAGGAGAATCGTCGTAAGTTGTTGGAGTTGGGTGTTTCGCAGGTGAGTGGCGGCAGCAAGACGACGGTGGGTGGATATGCGGAGCCGGAACCGGCGGAGGAGGAGACGACGGCGCAGTTTGATGTGACGGATCGTAGGACACTGGATGAGGTGGTTTCGTGGTTGATTGATTTGCATCATATCCCGAGTTTTTGTACGGCGTGTTACCGTGAGGGGCGTACGGGGGATCGCTTTATGAGTTTGTGTAAGAGTGGTCAGATAGTGAATTGTTGTCAGCCGAACGCGCTCATGACGCTGAAGGAGTATCTCATGGATTATGCAAAACCGGAGACGAGGGAGAAGGGTGAAAAACTTATCC
>CAYSOK010000192.1:0-2951 GCA_964432645.1 uncultured Bacteroidaceae bacterium
TTTTCATCCTTATTTTATTTGTTCGCCATTCATAGCCCAAAGTTACACTAAATTTTATTGTCACGCACTATATTAACGGAGAATTATAGCACTTTCGCTTACAAAAAGGGAACAAAAACAAAAAAAAGTGGCGAAACAACAAAAAAATGGTACTTTGAGTGGGTGTATCTAAAAAAAATGTACTACATTTGCCGAAAAGAATAAATAAAAATAAAATAGTAGATACTATGGAAGTAAAGAAAACTGTAGCAGCAGACCTCGAAGGTAACAGATCTACGAGTATGCTTATCGGTCTCGTGCTGATACTTGCCGCCATGTATGTGGCGTTTGAGTGGGGTAACCGAGACATCAAGAAAATCGAGACCGACGTGGTCTACGAGATTGCGTTTGAGCAGGAGGTTGATATCCCCCTCACCAAACAGCAACAAGTAATGGCTCCTCCTCCGGCAGCAGCACCGCAGGTGGCTGAAATCCTGAATATCGTGGACGATAAGACGGAGTTGCAAGAGGAGACCATCGAAACCTCTGAGGAAACCAATCAGGTGGTTGCAGCGAGCACCGGTACCGGTAGCCCGTCTTCTGTAGCAACGGGTCCTGTAGGTTTGGCTTCCGTGGATACGGACGAGGACGAAATCTTCGCCGTAGCCGAGCAGCAGCCGGAGTTCCCGGGCGACGTTATGAAGTATCTTAGCAGCAACTTGAAGTACCCGTCTATCGCTCAGGAGAACGGTATTCAGGGTCGTGTCATCTGTACCTTCGTGGTAAACAAGGATGGTTCTATCGTGGATGTTAAGGTAGCTAGAGGCGTTGACCCCGCTCTGGACAAGGAGGCAATCCGCGTTATCGAGAAGATGCCGAAATGGCGTCCCGGTAAACAGGCGGGTAAGGCAGTGCGTGTGAAGTACACTCTGCCGGTATTGTTCCGTCTGTCTAACTAATAACGGACACGAATAGGCGATATAGTGAATAGGAGGTCGACGTTGTAAAAACGTCGCCTCTTTTTTTTCGAGTTACTCCTATTTATATATATAATATGAAAACAACCGACGAATTGGCTGCTTGCGTGGAGGAGGGAATCGCCCGTCTTCCGCTCGAGATGGAACCTACGGGACTGTACAAGCCCATACGATATACACTCAGCGAGGGGGGCAAACGATTGAGACCGCTCCTCATGCTCATGGCGTACAATCTGTATAAGGAAGATACCGAAAGTATCCTTTCACAAGCCATGGCGATTGAGATGTATCACAACTTCACCCTCTTGCACGATGATGTGATGGACCGCGCCGATATGCGCCGCGGCAAACCGACCGTACACAAGGTGTGGAACGAAAATACCGCCATCCTCTCCGGTGACACCATGTTGCTGCTGGCGTGCCAACTGATGCAAAAACAATCCAACCCGACAAAACGTGCCGAGGTGATGGATCTGTTTATCAAAACAGCCCTTGAGATAGATGAAGGACAACAATACGACGTAGACTTCGAGACCCGCGACGATGTCACCGAGGAAGAATACATAGAGATGATTCGCCTCAAGACCTCCGTACTCCTGGCCTGCGCGCTCAAGATAGGTGCCATACTGGGCGGTGCCACTCCACAAGATGCCGATGCGCTCTACACCTTCGGCGAAAAAACGGGACTCGCCTTTCAGTTGCAGGACGACTACCTCGACGTCTACGGAGACCCCAAAGTCTTTGGAAAGAAGATTGGTGGCGACATCCTCTGCAACAAGAAAACCTACATGCTCATCAACGCCCTCCGCATGGCAGATGCCGAAACCCGTAAGGAGTTGGAAGCGTGGTTGCAAAAGACAGACTACAATGCAGAAGAGAAGATACAAGCCGTGACAGAAATCTATACACGCACAGGTGTAAAAGAACTCTGCCAAAAGCGCATGGAAGCCTACCACCAAGAGGCTCTTACCTATTTAAATAAGGTGACGCTGGATGAGTCCCTCAAGACACCCCTGCGCACCTACGTAACCAAGTTGATGAATCGCAACAAATAAGCAAACGAGAGAATGGGATTTATAGACACCCACACGCACCTCTACACCGAGGAATTCGACAACGACAGAGCTACCGTAGTAGCCCGCGCCCGTCAAGCCGGCGCCGACGCCCTGCTGCTCCCCAACATCGATAGCGCATCCATCGCCCCCATGTTGGAGATGGCGAAGCAATATCCCGGATACATCTACCCCATGATAGGTCTTCACCCCACGGAAATCGGCGAAAACTACCGACAAGACCTGGCCCGTATGGAAGCCCTCCTCACCCCCGGTCACCCCTTCATCGCCATCGGCGAAGTGGGTATGGATCTCTATTGGGAACAAGACAAGGAAGCCCTACAGCGCGAAATCTTCGACCAACAGATACAGTGGGCCATACGCCATCGTCTCCCCCTCATGATTCACTGCCGCAATGCACAGAAACAGATGCTCGAAGTGATGCACCCCTACCGAGACGCCTCCCTCACCGGCATCTTCCACTGTTTCGGCGGCACCCGCGAAGAAGCGGAAGAACTGCTGGAGTGGAACGGATTCATGCTCGGCATAGGCGGGACACTCACCTACAAGAAGTCCACCCTCCCCACCACCCTCTCCGAGGTGGTACCCCCCGAACGTATCGTGTTGGAAACCGACTCCCCCTATCTCGCCCCCATGCCCAATCGCGGCAAAAGGAACGAAAGTGCCTACGCCCGATTTGTGCTCTACAAGCTCGCCGAAATCTATCAAATTCCGGTAGCCGAGATGGAGCGTCAACTCACCCGAAACACCCGGAAAATCTTCCGCATAAGTATGTCGAATCTCTGTACACAAAATTCAGAATAATGCAATTCTTTTAGTTAAAATAGTACTTTTCGAAGAATTTTTCATATTTTTCTGCACAGAATGAGGGCGTAAGTCATTTTTTTTTTGTAATTTGCACCCGATTTTCGATGTACACAGG
>CAYSOK010000193.1:0-2908 GCA_964432645.1 uncultured Bacteroidaceae bacterium
CTCGTGAGAACATGAAGAAGATGTACATCCACAAGATTGTGAATGTGCTCGGTTCTGACGGCAAGCTCGCTCAGTAATTCTGATTTGATACAAAAAAATAATCGAGGAGTTCACGCTCCTCGATTATTTTTTGCTCGTGAAATATCCGAACGGGTTAATATCCACAGTGTAGGGACGTTTCGTGGAACGTCCTCAAAAACCCGGCACGTGGTACATGCCGAATGGTTTTATGATTCGTGAATACTCTCTCGTAGTTGTTTATACAAATCCGAAACTTGAGTAAATCAATGTATCCGCTTGCGATTTTTACTCCCCTTCAATGTTCTCAATGGCGCCCGATGTGGGGTTGAAGGTGATGTTTACCGTCTCCTTCTTATTGAAAAGCGAACCGCTCAATAATTCCACATTCCCCATTTGTGCAAATGAAAATTCTTTCTTCAACAACACCTGAGTAGGAGAGGACAATTGAACGAGTCCCTTTCCGGGAACCGAATAATAAACTCCGGATACCGATTTCTTCTTCTCAATAAGTTTAGCTGATTCTGCATCCGGTTCGGGACAAGTCTTGAGATCCTGAATACTTATATAATAAGGTGTACCCGAAAGATCATCTTTATCCACCAATCCGAGTTTTTGAGAAAAACGGAAACAAACCTCCTTTTCCACCTCTCCCTCCGGGACGAACGAGATGTATTGTGTGGTCGTCGTCACCTTCTCACTTCCCGTGAACAACTGCTGAAGAGCCGTCTCCTGGAGGTTTAACTGCTGCAACATCAACTTGAGTTGTTCGCCATCCTTCGGCGTATTGTCCGCTTCTCCTCGAATCAATGCACTCTTGCTGTCACGGATATCGTATATCTCCTGTGCCGCTAATTCCGCCATCTTCGAGGTACTTCCCGCAGAAAGTAAGTCGCCCGTAAAGTATTGATGAGCATCTATGTAGGAGTCGGTAACCGTACTTGTTTCCTCCGGAACCTCCTCGTTGTACGTAGTCTTCTTGTTGATAGACAAGAGAATACCACTACGCGCTATAGAAATAAGCGGAGCAATCGTCTTGTCCTTAAGTTTTATTGTGTACCCCTTATCCTTATCGGCAACCGCCATCTCACGGAGTTGGATACTCTTGATGGTATATGTTGTAGTAGGAGACGTAGCCACATTCTTTTCGTGCAGGTAGCGTTCTGCGAATTGGCAAAACTCCCCCGGTGTAAACTCCGTCTTCTCCACCTCCACGCAGATACGAACCCCCGTTTTAGGGAGAAAATAGGTCACACCCTCGTTGTTGCTTCCGGGTACGTACACCCCCGTCTCTGTTTGCGCACTTACCGACATGCTCATACACACCATTAGCGAAGCCGCCAATATCTTATTCATTGTCATATAGATACGTATTTATGATTTCAAACTTCTGATTGCTTTGGGAATATACTCTATTAAATCCCCCGCCGTAAGACCCTCTTCGCAGAACTCCTCCGCATAAATGTCTCCCGCTCGTCCATGCAGGAATACACCCAGAAGGCAAGCTTCTCGTGGCGTATAGTGTTGACACAAAAGTGATAGGATGATACCCGTAAGAACATCTCCACTCCCTGCCGTCGCCATTCCTGCATTACCCGACGTATTAAAGTAAGTATGTCCCTCCGGCGTACAAATAGCCGTGTGGTGTCCCTTGAGAATGACATATATCCGATAATCTCGTGCCAACTTCTTAGCCTTCTCTATACGTTCGTAGGTAGTGGTACTTGGTGTTACCAAGGCATCGAACTCCCGTGGATGCGGTGTTATGATGCTATCTTGCGGAATCAACTCCAACCATTCCTTGTGCATCCCCAAGCAATTGAGCGCATCGGCATCGAGCACTACCCGAATTTTCGCTTCCGTGAGCAATTCGCGCAAGGCCTCGGACGTCTCTCTGGAAAAACCAATCCCCGGTCCCATAGCCACAGCCGTGTAGCGGATACTGTCCGGAACATGCGTAATCATCTCCATATCCGTATCGTGCGAAACAATCGCTTCCGGTACACTTATCTGTAAGATATCGTTATTACACGTAGGAGTGTGGATGGAAACCTTACCCAATCCGGTGCGAAGCGAGGCCTTTCCGGCGAGGATAGCAGCTCCCGCCATGCCGTACTTTCCGGCGACCAATAGACCATGTCCCATCGTACCCTTGTGTGCAAACGGGTTGCGCACCTTTACCAATCGTTTCACTTCCTCCTCTTCGATGGTTGAATATCCAATCTTCATTTCGTTCAATCCATCGGGATGTAGATTTATATCGATAATCTCCACCTTACCTATATAAGGATAGTTCTCCGGGAGGAGAAATGCTAACTTCATGCCTTGAACGGTTGCCGTGACGGTAGCACGAATGATGTGTTGCGGGTCGTTGCACGTATTGTCCTCGCACATCAATCCCGACGGTATATCGATGGACAGCACTTCACACCCCGTACTATTGATGAACTTCACCAACATGGCATACCCACCGCTCAGCGGTTGATTCAGTCCCGTGCCGAAGAGACCGTCAATAATCAAAGCCTCCTTAGGGATGCTCGGGGTATCCATCTGAGTCGTCACCTCCGTGAACTTGATAGACGGATTGGCCAGTAAGCGTTGCTTGTTTGTTTCGCAATCGCTAGTGAGATACTGTCGAGGGTTCATTAGGTAGACGAAAACCGTATAACCACGTTCCGAAAGTAATCGAGCAATTGCCAAAGCATCGCCACCGTTATTGCCCGGTCCGGCAAAAATATAAACCGGTGTCTCCTTACCCCATCGCTCTGTTATGAGGTGAGTGATATTGACAGAAGCACGTTCCATCAGATTGATAGAACTGATGGGTTCGTGGGCGATTGTATATTTATCCCAAGCCCTAAATTGTGTACCTAACAAAATTTTCATATGG